>JASHRP010000176.1 GCA_030037375.1 Bryobacteraceae bacterium
CAATCTTGTCCGAAACCTTCGCTCCTCCCAGGATCGCCACGCAAGGCCGGGCCGGGTTCTTGGTCGCTTTGGTCAAGTATTCCAGCTCCTTATCCATCAATAAACCCGCCGCCGCTTGCTTGACGAACGCGATCATCCCGACTGTGGAGGCATGCGCCCGGTGGGCGCTTCCGAAAGCGTCGTTGACGTATACGTCGCACAGCTTCGCGAGTTGCTGCGAGAATCCGGGATCGTTCTTCTCCTCTTCCGCGTGAAAACGAAGATTTTCCAGCAGCAAAACCTCGCCCGGTTTCGGAAGCATCGCCTCCACCGCGGGCCCCACGCAATCCGGGGCCATTGCGACCGGTTTGCCCAGTAATTGCGAGAGTCGCTCCGCCACGGGCGCGAGGCTCATTTCCGGATTTGGCTTCCCCTTTGGCCGTCCTAAGTGGCTGGCCAGGATCAGCGCCGCGCCATGGTCGAGCGCATAGTCGATGCTCGGGAGCGACGCCCGAATCCGTTTATCGCTGGTAATTTCCTTGCCGCCCGGGGCCAAGGGAACGTTGAAGTCGACGCGCATGAATACGCGTTTTTGATTCAAGTCTAAATCGCGAATAGATAGGGTCATTTTGGTAATTTGTGCGGATTGGCTCTTGATAATTTAGTCCCACTTCCGTATCTTTTATAAAATGCTCACCTGCGCCCGGCGACGAACGTTTCATTTGTGTTGCTTTGCCGGGGCGCTCCTAGGCGTCCCGGCGGTCTTTGGTCAATCCTACCTTATCCAAACCGTGGCGGGGACCACGCGCCTCCAAAACGGCGCGCTCGCGACCAGCACGCCCCTAAGATACCCATGGGGCGCGGTTGAGGACGCAAAAGGAGACGTCTACATCGCCGACGCGCGTGATAATCGCATCCTGATGGCCGGAACGGACGGAACGATCCATATCGTTGCGGGCACAGGCCTTCAGGGCTTCGCGGGGGACGGAGGGCCGGCCCTAAACGCCCAATTCAACGGACCACGCGGCTTGTGCCTGGACGGCAAGAGCGGACTCTATGTAGCCGACTATGGCAACAGTCGCGTACGGCTAATCAACCTGAGCACGGGCACGATTAACACGGTCGCCGGGAACGGCAACTACCAATGGTCCGGAGACCAAGGGCCGGCCACCTTGGCGGGCGTTGATCCTGACGATATAGCCCTCGATTCCGGCGGCAACCTGTACATCGCCGACTATTACAACAATCGAATCCGGGAGGTTGCGGCGGGCAGTCAGATCATCTCGACCCTCGCCGGCCAGACCGTGTACGGTGATGCCGGAGACGGCGGACCAGCCTCGAAGGCCGTCTTGGATGGGCCCCTCGGAGTTTCCGTCAGCGCCCAAGGGATTCTCTATTTCGCGGATATCTTTAACAACTACGTGCGTCAGATCAACCTGCAAACGGGCGTGATCAATGTTTTCGCCGGCAACGGCAACCTGGGGTTGATGGACGGGTCTCCGGCTGCCACGTCTCCCATGGCCTTCCCGATCGGAACGGCGGTGGAGGCGGACGGCAACGTTCTCATCCTGGAGGACAACTACATCCAGCGCGTCACGCTGCCTGATAACACGCTTCATATCGTCGCCGGCAGCGCGACCTTGGGTTACGGCGGCGATGGGGGCCCGGTGAGCGCCGCGACATTCTCGCTCCCCTTGAGCCTGTCGGCCGCCGCGAACGGAGACTACATCATTTCTGACACCGGGAACTTCCGGGTTCGACGGGTCACGGGCAGCGTCATCAATCTCGTTGCAGGCACGTCCATCGGAAACAATGTCCCAGCTACCTCGACCTTCTTGAACCAGCCCACGGGCGTCGCCGTGGGCACAAGCGGCTTCACCTTTCCGGATTCCAGCGACAGCATGGTTCGCTCCGTCACCGGCGGAGTGATTACAAATATTGCCGGCAACGGAGTCGCGTCGAACGGTCCCGGCGAGTTGGATTTTCCCACGGGTGCCGCCTTGGACGGGCAGGGGAACGTGTATGTAGCAGACACCGGCAACAATCGCGTCTTGCGGCTGGTCAAGGGCGGATCGTTTCAAACCGTCGCAGGAACGGGTACGGCGGGCTATTCGGGCGACCATGGTAACGCCGCTGAGGCGAAGCTATACTCACCTACGTCCGTTGCGGTCGATGCGAGCGGCAACATTTATATCGCCGACAACGGCAACTGCGTGATCCGGATGGTCGATACGAACCAAAACATTACTACGATCGCAGGCAACGGCGTATGCGCTTCGACCGGCAATAACGGCCCGGCCAGCTCGGCGGAGGTTAACGCGCTCGCCCTAGCCTTGGACAATGCCGGAAATCTGTTTTTTGCCGAGCCGGGCACGGATCGCGTTCGCAGAATCAACCTGAACAGCATGATGGTGATCCCAGTTGCTGGGATCGGTTCGCCGGGTTACAGCGGAGACGGCGGCGATGCGTCCACGGCGCAGCTCAACGGCCCCACGGGGGTGGCGGTCGACCTCAAGGGGAACGTCTTCATTTCCGACACCCAGAACTCGGTTGTGCGCATGATCACCACCCAGGGAACCATCTGGACCGTAGCGGGAACGGGCAAGTTTCCTTTCGATGTTGAATCCGGCCCTGCTCTGGGTGTCTCTATAGATCCCGCCGGTCTTGCAACCGACCCGGACGGAAACGTCTATATCGCCGATTATTTCAACGACCGCATTCGCAAGCTAACTCCCGTGACTCCGGCCAACGTGGCGGCTTCTTCCGGCACGGTGGCGAGCGGGTCTCCCGGCCAGCAGATCGCCGTTTCGGTCACCGTGACCGATTCATCGGGGAATCCCGTCAGCGGCGCGATCGTTACCTTCAGTGTGACCAGCGGCTCCGCTCAACTGAGCGCCACAACCGTCGAAACCAACGCCGCCGGGGTGGCGATCGTTCTGGTGACTCTCGGCTCGCCCGGCACGATTCAGATTCAAGCGACCGCTGCCGGACTCCCCGCCGTGACGCTTTCCATAGCCTCGGCTGGTCCGCAGATCAGCACGGGCGGAGTGGAAGGCGCGGGATTAAGCGTGCCGCCGGTAACGTCTCTCTCGACCGGAGGAATCGCCACGGTCTTCGGTTCAGGCTTCGGTGGTCCGTCCACGTACGTGGCCGTCGGCAGCGGCGATTTAGTGAACGGAGCGGTCCCGACGATCTTCAAAGGCATCTGCGTCGAGGTCGCGGGAACCAAAGCGCCTATTTTCGGAGTCTCGAACACTCAAGTCAATTTCCAGGTACCGTCTATTTCGTCGGCTTCCGCTTCGGTTCAGGTCGTGGCGAATTGCGGCGCTGCGAACGCGGAACTAAGCACGGGTGTGACCGCCTCGATCGCGGCCGCGGCTCCGGAATTCTTCTACTACCAGACAAATTCAAACGGGCAAAACCCAGTCGCGGCTACCGACGCCATCACCAATAACGGCATCGCGGCGGCGGGTCTGTTCCCGGGAAGCGGGTTCCAGCCGGCATATCCTGGCGAGATCGTTACCGTCTACGCGACTGGCTTCGGCGCCACCAATCCGCCTGTCGCGCCCGGTACCTTCTTCGCGGGTGCGGCGCAGGTGACCGCTCCCGCCACGGTTCTACTCAACGGCCAGGCCTTGCCCGCGAGCGCTGTGTCGTACGTCGGAATCACGCCATCGAGCCCCGGGCTCTACCAGGTGAATTTTCAAGTTCCCGCCGGCACGCCGGATGGGAATTTACCACTCGTGATTCAAATCGGCGGCGTCTCGAGCCCGGCCGGAGCTTACCTCACAGTGCAGTCTTCGACGGCTCCGGCACAGTGATTCCGAAGATCGTGTGGAATTGCTTTGGCAGCTTCGCGGCCCGGCGATCCCTTCCACAAAACACGTGCCTGGTCGATCCCTCGGCCAGCAGGCGACCATCCACGCCTGAAACCAGACGATAGCCGAAGCGCACGGCTCTAGATGTAGCCTCTTCAATGGTGGTCTGCACAATCACCTCGTCGTCGTATAGCGCTGGCGACAGGTATCGGCAGTGCGCTTCGACCACCGCCAATAGAACCCCGGCCGCTTCCATGTCGCGGTAGCGATGGCCCGAGGCGCGAAAGTATTCCACGCGGCCAACCTCCATCCAAACCAGGTAATTGGCGTGGTAGGCGATGCCCATTTGATCGGTCTCCGCGTAGCGCACGCGGACGCGCGCCTCCACCGCCGCCGGCTCACGATTTTGCATGCCAACCTATTCTAGCCAAAGCCGGTTCCGCGCATAATCGAAACCGGAAGGCTCTGAAAACAGTCTGTTACTATGAAGCTGCGTGCGAATCCGCGTCTTGTTTTTTGGTGTTCTTCGCGATATTGCCGGCCATCCCGAGGAGTCTCTTGAGATTGCCGAAGGGAGCCGGCTAGAATCCGTTTTCGAGCACTACGCCAACCGTTTCCCCAGGCTTCGCGGCATGGCGGCGAGCGTCGTCCTGGCTCTGAATCACGAATTTTCGACCCCCTCCGCGCCGCTCGCCGAGGGCGATGAGGTGGCGCTTCTGCCTCCCGTAAGCGGAGGCTCTTCGCCCTATATCCACGAAATCTCTGACAGCGATACCGGGAATTTCTTCGCGCTCACGAGGCATCCCATAGACAGCGGCGGCATCGGCCGGCGGCTGCTGCGTGGCGAAGACGGAGCCATCGTCAATTTCGAGGGAGTCGCGCGAAACAACACCAAAGGCCGCGCCACGCGCTATCTCGAATACGAATGCTATGAGCAGATGGCGGTGAAAAAGATGGCGCAGATCGGCCGGGAAATCGCCGGCGGAATGCCGATCGGACGCATCGCCATGGTGCACCGCTTGGGCCGCATCGAGATCGGCGAGGCTAGCGTGGCCGTGGTTGTGACCGCGCCGCATCGAAAACCGGCCTTCGATGCCGCGCTCGAAGGCATCAACCGGCTGAAGCGGCTGGTTCCCGTGTGGAAGAAAGAATATTTCGTCGACGGAGAAGTGTGGGTCGAAGGCGAATGGGATGACACGGTGGTGAGGGCGCGCGGATGAGATTGGCTCGCGGTCTGATTCTCGCGGCGTTGCTGCTTGCTGGTTTGGTCCCCATTTCGGCCCAGGAACCTCCTCAAGCGACATTCAAAAGCACCGTCAAGCTGGTTCCGCTGATCGTCAACGTCAAGGATGCCAACGGCGAATTGGTCGGTTCGCTCGAAAAGAGCGATTTCACGGTTTACGATTGCGGCGTTAAGCAGGACATCGTGAATTTCGAGCAACAAAGCTCAATGCCCCTAATGATCTCCGTGCTGATCGACACTAGCGCCTCCACGCTGATCGATATTCGCTACGAAACGACCTCGATTCAAAAATTCTTTAAAGCGCTTCTCGGAAGCGGCAATCCGAAGGACATGGCGGCGGTGTTCTCGTTCAATCAGGACGTGACCGTCCTGCGCGGGTTCACCCGCAACGCGGGACAATTGAACGGCAGCCTGCGCGGATTGGTTTCCGTTGGGAGCACCGCGCTCTACGACGCGATCGTCTTTGCTTCCCGCGAAGTGAGCGACCGTGACGGGCGTCACGTCATCGTCATCGTCACCGACGGCGGCAATACCAGCAGCCACTTCAAATTCCAGGATGCGATCCGTGAGGCGCACCTGGCTAACGCCGTCATTTATCCGATCGTGGTGGTGCCCATCTCCAATGACGCCGGCAGAAACATCGGCGGCGAAAACACTCTGACGCAGATCGCCAAGGACACCGGCGGCCGGACGTTTTATCCCAGCATCTCGCAGCTCGATAAGACTTTCGCCGACATTCTCAAGGATCTCCGGCGAAGTTACGTGCTCGGCTACTATCCGCGCGACATCCCCGCCGATGCGCCCGCGTTTCATCCGCTTCGCGTAGAGTTGTCGCGGCCCGAATTGCGGCCCACCTTGCGCGCGGGCTACTATGAGGTTGCGGCGCCTTGAGCGCGGCGCCGATCAAGCCCCGTGGCCGGAAAAGTCAGCAAAGCGAAAGCTCCCGAGCAGACCCTTCAGGAAGTGAATTTCTTGAAGCATTTGATTGAGCATCGCGTTCCCGTTCGCGTCCGCCTCAGCGACAACCAGGAAGTGGACGGAATCATCGAGTTTTACGACACTCACTTCATCCGCCTGACTCGCGACGGCGATCCGAATCTGTTCCTTTACAAGCACGACATCAAATATCTTTACGAGCTTGCCTGATTCCCAGTGGCCTCCTTCTTAGAGACTGCGGTAGAGATCGGACGCGAAGCCTCGGAGGTAATCAAAGCGGCCGTGGCGAAACGCGGCGGCCGTGATCAACATTTCGAACTCAAGGGCGAATACGATCTGGTCACCGAAACCGACCGTGCCAGTGAGCAACTGATCGTTTCGCGCCTGCGCTCTGCGTTTCCTACTCACTCGATCGTGGCCGAAGAGGGCGGCGGCCAACACGCGGCGTCCGAATATACGTGGTACGTCGACCCGCTCGACGGCACCACCAATTTCGCTCACGGATTTCCGGTGTACAACGTCACGCTCGCGCTGGAGCGCGCGGGCGAGCTTGTGTGCGGCGTCATCATCGATCCCACTCGCGACGAAGTGTTCACGGCGGAATCGGGTGCGGGCGCCTACTTGAACGGGAAGCCGATTCGCGTCTCCGCCGTTACCAAGCTGGAAGACGCGCTAGCGGCCACCGGATTCCCTTCGCGCAAGCGGCATCAGAACGTGAACGTGCACTTCTACTATCAGCTTTCGATGCTGACTCACGGCGTTCGCCGAGCCGGCGCGGCGGCGATCGATTTAGCTTATGTCGCTTGCGGACGGCTGGACCTGTTCTGGGAGTTCAGCCTCAATCCGTGGGACATGGCCGCGGGCGTGCTGCTGGTCAAAGAGGCGGGCGGCGCCATCAGCGGAATGCACGGAGAGCCCTTCAGCCTGCGAGGCAAGCACGTTCTCGTGGACAACGAATCGTTGCACCAGGAGATTATCGCCCTGTTCGCGGAGGTCTTCCATGGGCACTATCCCGTCAGCCTTCCGGAAATGAACATCCCGTAGGCCCAAGCCGATGCACGTTCGCCGTGATATTGTGTGGCCATGCGGATTCCGACACTCTGCGTTTTTGTCCTGACGCAAGCCGCATTCGCGCAGACCAACGATGGATTGGATCTGCTGAAGCGCGTCCGCGAACAGGTCATGGACTCGGTAACTCGCCTGCCGCAGTACATGTGCAGCCTGAAGATCGAACGCGAGCAGTACGCGGCCGCGCCGGGCCATGCTCGCAACTGCGATGGAATTACCGCGCAGCACAGTCACGGGCACATTGGGCGTCTCGAAGAGACGGATCGGGTGAAGCTAGACGTGGCGATCGGGGATGCCAACGAAATGTACTCGTGGGTCGGCGAAGACCGCTTCGACGATCGCGACGTATTCGATATGGTCCGTGATGGCGCGCTTCAAAACGGCGGCTACTCAACCTTTCTGGCATCCATCTTTGGCGGAGATGCGCCGAAGTTCACCTATGACGGCGAGAAGCAGGTAAACGGCCGTACGCTTGCGGAGTTCCGGTTTCAGGTACCTCACGATCGGAGCAATTACGTCTTCGGGAATCGCCGCAATTTTTCAGTCATAGCCGCATATGGCGGCAGCTTCCTGGCCGATCCAACCACGGGCGACTTGGCTCAGCTAGTGATCCATACCGTCGATCTTCCCGCGGATTCCGGCGCGTGCGAAGCGACTACAACCCTCGACTACGGCCGTACGCGCTTGAATGAATCTGATTTTCTCCTGCCGCGCACCGCAACCCTCGATATTCTTCAAACCGACGCGAGTGAGTTTCAAAACGTCACAATCTATTCAAGCTGCCACGAGTTTCAGGGAAAATCCGTTGTATCGTTCGATGAGCCACCGGCTGATCGCGGTTCGGCCGCTCCTGAAATCAAGCTTTCTCCCGTCGAGTTCACCCTCCCAGCGGGCACGGCTTTCAAGCTTGCCTTTACGCAGGCCATCGATACAGCAACTGCGGCAGCCGGAGACCGAATAAAGGCGAAACTCGCTGCCGCGATTGTCGATCCGTCCTCGAAGGCCGTCTTGGCTCCTGCGGGCGCGGAGATCGTGGCTCGCATAATCCGGATCGAGCAACTTCCGCAGGTGCCGAGGTCGGTAAGAATGCTGGTGAAGCTGGAAACCGTGAACATCGGCGGAGCGCCGCGTCTTTTCTCGCTGGAATTGAATTGGGTGGCGCAATTGCCCATCACCACTGCGATGACCGGTTTCCCGACCCTGTATGGCCCCACACCAACCACAAAGACGGCATTCTTCGACGCGTTGGCCGATCCCAACGTGGGTTCTTTCTACTTCGCAGGCGTCGCCCCGAACTTCGTCATTCAAGCTGGGTTGGAATCGAATTGGATGGCGGCGAGCCGAGCGAGCGCGCAACCCGTTACGCTCCCCTCCGCCGAAATGCTCGCGGCCCATAACGCCGTTCGGGAAACCGTCGGCGTGCCTCCATTGATTTGGTCCGACCGTTTGGCGGATATGGCGCAGGAGTGGGCCAACACGCTCCTCGCGCGCGGTGAATTCCGGCACCGTCCGCGTCTGAGCGTCGGCGAGAATTTGTTCGAGATCAAAGGACCACGTGCGCACGCCTCTCCGAGTGAAGTCGTACAAGCGTGGGAGAGCGAATCGCGCGCATACAATTACCGGAACAATCACTGCGTCACCGGCCCGACGGCCTGCGGACACTACACGCAGATCGTCTGGCGCACCACCGCAGAAGTCGGATGCGCCGCGGCTCGGGGCGATGGCCTCGAAATCTGGGTCTGCAACTATGACCCGCCCGGGAACTGGGTTGGCTCGCGGCCCTACTGACGGGCGAATCCATCCGTCACGTCCGCCACTTCGCTCTCCCGGATTTCGAGCACTCGCGCCCGGCCATTTGCTACGGCTACGCGCAAATCCTCCGTGGAAATTTCACCGGGAAATTGCCGGACCTGTTTGAGGCCGAAGAGAGAAAACGGGTGCGTGTCGAACCCCGCTTGATTCAACTCATCGTCGACGCCTTCCAGCACGATCTCGGTTCCCGAGTGCGCCGACGCGATTGTGGACATTCCTCCAATAATGCTTCGCATCCGCTGCGACCGGTCCTGAAACCAGCGCGTCTGCGCCTGGATTCCCGCGGCTGAGGGAACCAGATACGCAAGTGCGAGGCCCGCTGCGGCCAATTTCATAAAGCCGCCATTCGCCCAGGCTCTGGCGACGCCCCAGCCCGCAAACCACGCGAGCCCAACCGACGGCAGCGTCAGATAATAAGGCGTTAGATGACTCGGGAGAATAAGCACGGGCGCGAGAAACGCCATGAACCACGCCACGAAAAATCCAACCAGCCATTCTCGCCGCGCCAGGCATCGTATCGCGAACGATGCGAGCGAGATGCCAAGGATCGCTCCCAACACCAATTCCGGCAGGTGCAATTGTGCCGCGCGATTCCGTAGCGCCGAGCTGCCGGGTTCGAACGTCCATGCAAGATACGCGCCGAGAGTCGAAGGCAAGCGCGAATCGAGCGCCAGCGCGTAGATTCCCTCGGACGGCTTGGGAACCAACCAAAAGTGCGCAACGACAAACGCGGCAGCGGGCGCGAACAGCCGAATTGTCCGTCTCACTCTTTTACGGTCCGACAGGAAATCGTATAGGACAGCGATAAACGGATACATCACTGTGATCTCGAGCGCGCCAAATCCCGCGAGATATAAAATCCATTCCGCCGCGCGCCACCCGCGCAAGTGCGAATAAAACGCAACCAGCAGGCAAGCCGCGCAAAGAATCTGATCGTAGGCCGAAGCCCAGGAGACCGACGAGATCGCGTTCGCGTTCGCAGCCCACAACAAGGCAGCAATCAAGCCGGCGAGGCGCGAATTTCCGGGCAGTTTTTCTCCAATCAGTCTTTCTCCAACCAATGCCACCAGGACGATGCATGCCGCCCACGTCGCTAATTCGCACGCGCGAAATGGCCAGGCGCGAAGTCCTAAAGATTCCGTTAAGGCCAAAAAGTAAATCCGATCGCCGAGCACGCGCACGGTGCCCTGCGCGAATGGAGTAAATAACGCGTGTAACAGGCCGTTCTTGTGCACATCTTCACTCAGGGAAAGCCACGCAAAATCGTCATTCTGAAACCACAAAAGGGGAACTCGCCAGTAAAGCAGCAGGCCTGCCACGGGCGCGGCGGCGAGCCACGCCACTCGGCGAGGCCAGGAATCCGGTGTTCCGTCCATCAGGCCATTGTAATAAGCCGTCCCGCGGAAGGCTTGAGTCTCTTAAAAGGATTTCTCCTACATCTTTTTCTTTGACTCCGGTACTGCTTTCTGGCATACTACTGCCGTATTGGAGTAGCCGGTCTGACTTTGGTCCCGTACGCCTTTCCCGCGCCAACCTCGCCCGCCTTGTGCCTCCGCACAGATTTCCTCCAGTTACAGTAAGGAGTGTTTGAGTGAAGAAGCTTTTCATTGGCAACCTTCCCTATGCGGCAAATGAACAGGATTTACAGAATTTCTTTGCTGAAAACGGCATAAGCATCGATACCGTGACGGTCATGCGGGATCGATTCACCGGCCAGGCCCGCGGCTTCGGTTTCGTGGAAATCAACGACGATGCCGTGGCGCAGAAGGCTTGCGACAACTGCCACGGAAAGGATCTGATGGGCCGCACCCTGGTGGTGAACGAAGCTCGTCCGATGGCCGCCCGCGAAGCAAGTGGCGGCGGTGGACGCGGCCGGCGTTATTAAGCCCCGGATTCGAACGTCTCTTGCTCGCTCTGTGAGGCGGTTCTCTGGCCCTGTGAACTAATTGTCTTAAGATTCTCTTAAGATAGAAATTGGCATCTTTGAGTGACCCCAGCCCGTCGCCGGTTGGCGTGTCCCAGCAGCGCGATTCCCCGCATTACAATCCCCCCTGGCTGTTCGGAATCCTGACTCTTCCCTACGGCGCATTCCAGGGAGTCCTCTCTGTTTTGATCCCGTTCCTGCTGCGCAAGCACGGCGTGAGCGTGGACCGGATTGCCGAAGTGGTCGCGATCGCGTCGGTACCGAACTTCTGGTATTTCGCCTGGTCGCCGATCGTGGATACGGGACCGCTGCGCCGCACCTGGCTGCTGATCGCCGCGAGCTTGGGAGCGATCTGCGCATGGATCGCCATCGCGTGGGCCGGCGCGACGCTGGTGCAACTCACGGCGCTGCTGTTCGCGGGCAACGTAATCGTGATGGTGATGTCGTCGGCGAACGGAGCGGTCCTCAGCACCACCATCGATCCGACTCTTCGCGGCGTGGCTAGCGGCTGGTACAACGCCGGCAATCTGGGTGGAACTTCCCTCGGCGCGGGCGCGGCAATCTGGCTGGCCGGGTTCACGCCGTTGCCGCTGCTCGCGACCGTTTCGGCGGCCATGATTTTTCTGCCCGCGCTAGCCGCGCTGAAAATCATCGAGGAGCGGGTTCCGCGATTGCATCCGGCGGCCCTTTTTCGCGCGATGGCTCGCGATGTGTGGCAGGTGCTGCGCGCCCCGGCTACCTGGGCGGGCCTCGCGTTTTTTCTATCGCCGGTGGGAAGCGCCGCGGTGCAGAATCTGATCTCGAGCGTCGGGCCGGACTATCACGCCTCCGATTCGCAGGTCGCTTTCGTTTCGGGGCTCGCGGGTGGACTGGTCTCGGCGCTGGGGTGCATGATCGGGGGCTTTCTTTGCGACCGGATGAATCGCATGGCCGCCTACGCGCTGGCTGGGCTCTTCAGCGCCGTCTTTTCCGCGTGGATGGCTCTGGGGAAACCGACCCCGTTCACCTATGCCGGTGGTTTCATCGGATATTCTCTTGCCGCGGGAATTGCCTACGCCGCGTTTACGGCCTTGGTCCTGGAAGTATTGGGGAAGCGGAGACATGCGGCGGGAACGGCATATTCGCTTCTTGGGTCGAGCGGCAATTTCCCCATCTCTTATATGACGTGGGCCGATGGCGCTGCCTATAAACGAGCCGGCGCGCGAGGATTGATGGGAGCCGACACGCTCGCCAACGGCGTGTGCGGCGTGATCTTGCTCGTGTTCGCCTTCACCATTGGGCAGCGCTGGATGCGGACCAACCGCGAATCGGACGAGGAAGCGGGCGACACAGTACTTTCCGCCGGGAAGGACTAAAGTCTTACCCGGTTTGGGCCGATTACCTTTCTCAAGGGAAAGGACCCGCTATGATAAAAACCGCTTTCTTGACCGCCGTGCTCGGCGTTGCTTTCGCTTACGGCGCTCCGCGCCCGGAAACCTCGACTTACGTGGATGGAAACGTCACGGCGCTTAAGCCCAACACGGGTGGCACGCTTGTTTTCACCGACGGCAGCTCGATGAAGTTTCGCACCGGAGTATCGGAGGTCACCGTGCCTTATGCGAGCATCCAGAAGGCGGAGCTCGGTGCGACCCAGACGCATGGCCACGATTTACCGGCGATCAAGCCGCTGATGTTCATCAAGCTTCTGGAACACAAGACCGAGACGCAGCTTCTGACGGTCGGATTCAAGAACGGCCTGGGGGAGCAACAGACCATGACGCTGGAGCTCGCCAAGAGCTCCGCGGGCAGCGTGCTGGCAACCATCGAGGAGCGCACCGGAAAGTCGGCCGACGACCTGGCGGGAAAGCCCCTGGCGAAATCCGTCGCGGCGGCCACGAAAGAGGATTCCAAGTCGGCAAATGGATGGTGGGGCGACTCGTTCTGGAAGACGAATCGGAATCAGGCCCAGTGGGATTCGAGCGCCAACGCCAGCAACAGCGGCAAGTAGATCCGGCTGTGCTACTGTAGAAGTCGCATCGGCAGTTGCATGCGATTTCGCAACGTAGTCACTTCAGCCGCGATAGCGCTGCTCACATTTTTCGGCGTACTATACGCGCAGAATCCTTTGCGGCTCGACCGGCCAGGACCGGCGTCTTTCAAGCAGTGGCCCGCGATCGAGTACGATAATTTTCCTCTTCCGCCGGACTGGAATCAGAAGGCGGATTGGACGCGCGCGCGGCTGCGCTATCCGGATATCTACGGCTATCCCAATAACCCCCAGGTGAGGATGCGTGACGGAAGCGCTTTCCCGGGTTATTGGACCATGGATTATCCGCGCTCTGATCGTCATTTACTGCAGGGCGTTCGCCGCCTGACCTTGATCGACACCCGCTCAGTCGAGCAGGTCGTGTCGCTCGATGGCACCGACGAAATCTTCAACTGGCCGATGCTGTACGCCGTGGAGGTCGGGCACTGGCGACTGCCGGCGGATGAGGCCGGACAGCTTCGCGAGTTTCTGCTGCGCGGTGGATTCCTGATGGTCGACGATTTTCACGGCTCCAACGCGAGGGATCACGATCAAGGCATCAATGAGTGGGAAAATTTCACAAATAGCATGAGCCTGGTGTTTCCGGATCGCAACATCGAGGATATCCCGGATAACGATCCGATCTTTCATGTGCTGTACGATTTGCAGGACCGCTTCCAGGTCCCTGGCGCGCAGTATTTCGACACCGGCATCACCTACGAAAAGGGGCCCACCGGGAAAGTCCCGCACTGGCGCTGCATCCGCGACGACCAAGGCCGTATCATCGTCGCGATCTGCCATAACATGGACCTCGGCGATGCCTGGGAGGTATCCGATGAGCCGCGCTACCCGGAGAAATGGGCATCTCTGGCCTATCGGATCGCGATGAATTACTTCATCTACGATTTAAGTCATTGAGCGCAGGAGCCGATTTACTGCAACGGTGTGCTATGCTGTTGACACCTGAGGATATGGATGCGGTTTTCCACATTTACCGTCGTGGCATTCGTCAGCCTCGGCGCTTGGGGCGTGTTGTCCGCGCAGAGGCCTTTTCGCCAGTACCAGGGCCGCGAATATAACCTCAACGACCGCGACGAGTTTCCGCTACCCGCGGATTGGGATCAGAAGACCGAATGGACCCGCGCCCGGCTTCGCTATCCGGCCACTGGCAGCCTCCACGGATGGGTCGACGGCGGCCCGCTCAACTGGACCATCGATTATCCCCGCTCCGACCGTCATCTCCTGCAAGGAATCCGGCGCCTGACGCTGATAGATACGCGATCCGTGGAACAGGTGGTCGATCTCGACGGGACCGACGACGTCTACAATTGGCCGATGATGTACGCCGTCGAACCGGGCCACTGGGACCTGACCGACGACATGGCCGTCCAACTTCGCGATTTCCTGCTGCGCGGCGGCTTCCTAATGGTGGACGATTTTCACGGCACGCTCGAGTGGAACGTGTTCCGCCGCAACATGGACAAAGTCTTTCCCGACCGCAAGATCGTGGATATTGATAACAAGGACCCCATCTTCCACGTCATATACGACTTAGAGGATCGTTTTCAAGTTCCGGGATGGCAGTGGTCGGTGAGCGGCAAGACGTACGAATACGACGGATTTGAACCGGAGTGGCGCGCCATCTATGATGACAACGGGCGGGTGATGGTGGCGATCTGCCACAACATGGATTTGGGCGACGCCTGGGAATGGTCCGATGATCCGCGATATCCGGAAAAGTGGGCCGGTCTCGCATACCGGATCGCGGTGAACTACGTCATGTATGATTTGACTCATTAGCCGGCACAGGGCCGGGCCAGGCTCCGTTGTGCCGGCAGGTTAGTTTGAAGGGAGGAAGCAGTTCGCATCCCGATGTTCGAGTTTTTGTTCAAGTACCCTTCGCAGATATTTTCCCGGGGCACGTTCGTCTTCCTGAGCGCTTGGCCGATGTGGCTGTTCGGCGCGGGTCTGGTGGTCGCGGCGGCGCTTCTGGCGTGGCTGGTATGGCGGCCGGGCCAAGCGCGATCTGGAGTTATCGATTCGAGCCGGGTCGGTGGTTGGCGCGCGGGCTTCGTGTGGCTGATGCAGACTGCCATGGCGGCGCTGCTGCTGTTCCTCCTTTGGCATCCCGCTTTGAGCGTTGCCACGCTCAAACCGCAGCAGAATATCGTGGCTGTGGTAGTTGACGATTCCGGCAGCATGAGTATCCCGGATGAGAGCGGTTCGAGCCGAAAAGACGCCGCCGTTCAGGTTTTAGATTCCTCTTTAATCAAAGACTTGCAGGGAAAGTTTCAAGTGCGGCTTTACCGCATGAGCGATCATTTGGAGCGAATCGAGAAGTTAGATCAAGTGACGGCTCAAGGAACCGCAACGCATATTGGCGAAAGCCTCAAACAGGTGGTCGAAGATGCAGCCAGCCTGCCCATCGGCGCGGTGGTGTTGCTGAGCGACGGCGCGGACAACTCCGGCGGGATCGATTTGGATACGATCTCGGAAATCAGGCGCCAGCGGATCCCGGTACATACGATCGGTTTCGGCAAGGAACACATGAGCCGCGACGTAGAAATCTCGGACGCGGAGATTGCGCCGCGCGCTCTGCCGGAGTCGCGTCTGGCCGCGACGGTTCATCTGCACCAGAACGGCTACTCCGGCCAGAGAGTCAAGATCAACGTGAAGGAAGGCGGCAAGGTCCTGGCCTCCCAGGAGATCACGCTCAAGAACGACGGCGTGGAGCAGATCGAACAGGTTTTGTTTTCCGCCGGACCAGCCGGCGTGAAAGCGATTCAGGTGTATGTCGATCCGCTGCCGAATGAAGAGAACCTTCGCAACAACTCCGTCATGCAGTTGGTGAGCGTCGATGATCGAAAGCCGAAAATTCTTTATTTTGAGGGTGAGCCGCGCTGGGAGTTCAAGTTCTTGAAGAGGGCGGTGGAGGACGATAAAACCATCCGCTTGACCACCGACCTGCGCACCACGCCGGATAAGCTGTACCGGCAGTTGACTCCGGACCAAGACCCGAACACCGATTTGGTCGACGGCTTCCCGAGCAAGGTGCAAGAGTTGTTTCAGTATGAAGGACTGATCTTGGGCAGCGTCGATTCGGCGTATCTTAAGCCGGCTCAGCAGGAGTTGATTCATCAGTTTGTCGACCGGCGCGGCGGAGGGTTGTTGCTGCTGGGCGGAAAGGATTCGCTCGCTGACGGAGGCTATTCGAAGAGCGGGTTGAACGATTTGCTGCCGACGGTGCTGCCGGAGCGCAAGTCGAAAACTTACGACATCGATCCCGCGGACGTCGAGCTCTCGGCGCAGGGCCGCGAGAGCCTAATCACGCGCATTGAAGAGGATCCGGAGAAAAATGTCGAGCGATGGAAGAAGCTGCCGTACCTGATGAATTTTCAGGACCCCGGCACGCCGAAACCCGGCGCAACGGTGCTTGCCTACGCGATTCCGAAGGGCGGCGGCGGAGGGAGAATTCCGCTGCTGATCACCCAGCCGTTCGGGTTGGGGCGGACGGCCATTTTCGCGACGGCCGGTAGCTGGCGCTGGCAGATGCTCCAGCCACAGGCGGATATGAGCCATGAGATGTTTTACCGGCAGTTGCTGCGCTGGCTGGTGAGCGATACTCCGAAGCGGGTGATGGGATCGACGCCGCATCCGGTCATCTCCGACGACTCGCACGTGAAGCTTCGCGCGGAGGTTCGCGATACGACTTATCTTTCTTCCGGCGACTCCACGGTAAGCGCGCACATTTTAGGTCCCGATGGAATCACGGAAACCGTAGACATGCGGCCGGAGCCGCTGGAGCTCGGCTTATACACGGCGGATTGGACCGCGCCCAAGGCGGGCACGTACACCGCCGAGGTTTCGGCCAAGCGCGGCACCGAGGATTTGGGCAGCGACACGATCAGCTTCATGCGGCAAGACGGCGTCGCCGAGAACTTCCACGTCGAACAAAATCGCGAGCTTTTGGAGAAGCTTTCATCAGAGACCGGCGGGCGGTATTATAAACCGAGTGAAGCGGGGCGGTTGTCGAAGGATATTACGTATTCGGAAGCCGGCATCACGGTTCGAGAGACGCGGGATTTGTGGGACATGCCGGTCATCTTCCTGCTGATCGCCGGGCTGCGAGCAGCGGAATGGACGCTTCGACGCAAATGGGGTGTCATCTGAAGTGGTTGATCTAAGAGCGAGTTGGGGTGTCCTGTGAACCGATTGATCGTTATTGCGGCGTTGGCCGCCATGGCCGGCGTGGCTCAAGCCGATTCTTATTTCGTCACCGTGGCCGGGCTTGGCGGCGAACCGGATTTCGAGACTCGATTCAGCGATTGGGCCAAGGACTTGGATAAAATTTATCGCGCGGAGCCGGGCGCGAAGGTCGAAACGCTTTATGGAGCGGATGCAACCAAGGCGAACGTCGAAGCCAAGCTGCGAACCCTCGCATCGACCAAGCCGGACGATCAAGTTGTGATCACGCTGATCGGACATGGCACGTTCGACGATCGCGAATACAAGCTGGCGCTGCCGGGACCGGATCTTTCGGCGACGGAGCTTTCGACCTTGCTAGACAAGATTCCGGCGCGGCAGTTGATCGTCGATATGACTACCTCGAGCGGCGGCGCGATTCCGATTCTCGAAAAGCCGAAGCGGGTCATCATCGCCGCGACCAAGACCGGGACGGAAAAAAGCTCGGTCGTGATTTTCCCGCGCTATTGGATCGAGGCGCTCAAGGACCCGGCTACCGACGCGGACAAGAACGATACGATCACCGCGCTTGAGGCGTTCCGTTACGCGCAGACCAAGGTCGCGAAATTCTTCGAGACCCAGAACCGGCTGGCGACGGAGCACGCGGTCATCGAGGATACGGGGAAGGGCGACGGCGTGAAAGACCCCTCCGCGGAAAATGGCGAAGGATTGGCCGCGAACCGTTTCGTGCTGGTTCATCTGGGGACCTCGGCCGTGGTGGCGAAGGATCCGGCCAAGCAGAAGCTGATGAAGCACCTGGAGGACCTGGACGCGCAGCTCGACGAATTGAAATACGAGAAGGCGTCCAAGGACCCGCAGGAGTATCGCAGGGAATTGCAGCAGCTCATGATCGACCGGGCGCAGACGCAGCAGGAGCTGGACAAATGAGTAGTAAGTATACGGTTCATGCTCTGTGCGCGGTGACGGCGCTTACGCTCGCCGCGCAAACTCCCGGTCCACAGACGAAACAGGCGGCCAAGGGGCAAGCCTCAAAGCAAACGGCGGAGCCGAAGAAGCCCACGATGCCGCCGATGTCCGCGGCTTCGAAGGCCGTGATCGCGCAATGCCAGGCTCTTCGCAAGCACGGGGACGCAGGCGAAAAAGCATGCTGGGAGGGGCTAAGCCGCTCCAGCGACCCGGAAGTTCGCGGAGAGGGCTTATGGGGATTGAAGGATTATAAGGGCGCATTCGAGGCATTCAACGCGGCCCTAGACGGGCGGCCCAACGATGCTGAGTTGAAGGTCCGGATGGGCTTGTTCCTGTTCGAGGCTCCGCTCAAGAAGCCGAGCGACGGCTCGGACATGTTTCAAGCCGCGCTGGATATCGATCCCAACAATGCGCAGGCAATGCTTGGGCTGGCGAAGGTCGACGAAGAGGATTTTGGACCCAAGGCGGTGCAACTCGCGGAGGACGCTTTGAAGGCGGATCCGAAGTTGTATGAGGCTCGCGAGCTGATCGCGCGCATCGCGCTGGAAGATAACGACGACGATAAAGCGGTTGAGGAAGCCAAGAAAGCCATCGACATGTCGCCGGAGGCTTTTGACGCGATGGCGATTCTGGCAACGGTCGATTGGATGAACAATAGACCCGCGCCGCCCGCGCCCGGCGATATCCTGACCACCTCGCCGTGGATCGATAAAATTTTCAAGGTCAATCCGCATTATGGGGAGGCGTACGCGACAGCCGGACATTTCTTCGTGATTAACCGCCGCTACACCGAGGGAATCGCGTATTACCGCAGGGCTCTACAGATCGATCCGAGTCTCGACAGCGCGCGCAGCGAGCTGGGCATCAATCTCATGCGGCTCGGCAAGGATGAGGAAGCGAAAGCCGAGCTGGATCGCGCCTGGAACGACGGCTTTCAGGATGTGGCGACGCAGAACACGCTAAACCTGATCCTGACTTACAAGGATTTCGACACCTTCAAGACGCCGACCACGATTCTCAAGATTCCGAAGAAAGAATCCGCGCTGGTGCGGCCTTATCTGCAAGCGGAACTGGATAAAATCATCGCGACTTACGAGAAGAAATACAAGCATCACCTGACTGTTCCGGTACAGGTGGAAGCGTATCCGAACCACGAAGACTTCGCGGTCCGAACCATGGGCTTGCCGGGGCTAGGAGCCCTGGGCGTAACCTTCAATACGGTGATCGCGATGGACTCCCCGAGCGCGGCCGATCCCCAGCGCGGGCCAGGGACCTTTCATTGGGCCGAAACGTTGTGGCACGAAATGAGCCACGTCTACGTACTCTCCATGACCGACAGCCACATGCCCCGGTGGTTTACCGAAGGTTTGGCGGTGTATGAGGAGAGCGCGGCCGGCTTTGGCGATGGGCTGGATCACGCGAGTCTTCAGGCGATCAAGGCCAAGAAACTGCTGCCGGTAGCGGAGTTGGAGCGCGGCTATGTTCACCCCAGCTACCCCGAGCAGGTGATCGTCAGTTACTATCAGGGCGGCCAGACGCTCACCTACATCATCCAGAAGTGGGGCTATGACACGGTCCTGAATATGATCCACGATTTCGGCGCGGACATGACCACCCCTCAGGTGATCGAGAAGGAATTGAAGATGACGCCGGAGGAGTTCGATAAGCAGTTTATCCCCTGGATTGAGGCGCAGACCAAGACCGCGGTGGATGGATTCGAGGCTTGGACGAAAGGGATCAGGTCGGTGAACGATCGGGCCAAGGCCAAGGACTGGGACGGAGTGATAAAGGAAGGCACTCCGATTCGCGACGTCTACGCGGATTATGTCGATCCCGGCAGCGTGTATGAGGCGCTAGCGCAAGCCTACGAAGCTAAAAAGGACACCGCCAAGGCGATGGAGGAGCTGAAACTCTACGCCAATCACCGAGGCAGGAATCCGGACACCCTGCGGGAGCTGGCTTCGATGCAGGAAGATGCCGGAGACAAGCGCGGAGCGGCGGAGACGCTCGAAAAGATCAACTATATTTACCTGCGCGACGAGAAGGAACACCAGATGCTGGGCGATCTGGATATGGAGCTGGGCAATCCCACGGGCGCGATCCGGGAGTACGGCGCGGTGATCGCTCTCAAACCGGTGGATCCCGCGGGCGCGCACTATCGTCTGGCGAAAGCCGACGAGGCTGCGCACCGGGACAACGAAGCGATGGACGAAGTGTTATCATCGCTCGAATCGGCGCCCGGATATCGCGACGCGCAGAAGCTGTTGCTGGAATTGAACGCAAAAACGCAAAGCGGAAAGAAATAGGCCACCATTCGAAATGTCAACGACAAGCATGCAAACCCTCGACACCGGCGAACTGAAGGAGCGAGTCGCGCGGTTCCAGAAGATCCGCGACGAAATCGTGACCCAGGTGCACCGGGTGATCGTGGGCCAGGACGAAGTGATTGAGCAGGTGATGATCGCGCTGTTCGTCGGCGGCCACTGTTTGATCACGGGCTTGCCTGGAACCGCCAAGACGCTGCTGGTCCGGACCTTGGCCAACATTTTGGGGCTGAAGTTCCGGCGCATTCAGTTCACTCCGGACTTGATGCCGTCGGATATCACCGGTACGGACATCATTGAGGAAGACACGACCACCGGGCGCCGTACATGGACGTTCGTGCCTGGACCGATTTTCGCCAACGTGCTGCTGGCCGATGAGATCAACCGCACGCCTCCGAAGACGCAATCTGCGCTGCTCGAAGCGATGCAGGAGCTGTCATGTACCGTCCGCGGCAACATGTATAGAATCGAGCCGCCGTTCTTCGTGCTGGCTACCCAAAACCCGATCGAGCTCGAGGGAACGTATCCGCTGCCGGAAGCGCAACTCGACCGCTTCATCTTCAATGTGCTGCTGGATTATCTTTCGGCCGAGCATGAGCTCGAAGTGCTCGACCTGACGACGACCACGCACAGGTCCGAAGCCGACACGGTGACCAACGCGGAGGAGATCCTCGAATTCCAGAGGCTGGTGCGCATGGTGCCGATCGCGGATTCGGTGGCGCGCTACGCGGTGAAGATTGTTCGCGCGACGCGCGCGACGGATCCTGAGGCTCCGGACTTCGTCAAGAAGTACGTGAACTTCGGGGCCAGCGTGCGCGCGGCGCAGAACCTGGTGCTGACGGCGAAGGCTCGGGCGCTGATGCAGCGGCGCTATCACGTGACATACGACGACATCATCCAACTGACGCGGCCGATCCTGCGGCATCGCATTCTGCTGAATTTCCAGGCGGAATCGGACAAACTGTCCCAGGACGACATCTTGAAGAAGCTGCTGGAGGCCATCCCCGCTCCTCGCGATTAGCGGTTACCTCAGGTTTTCCATGCTCCAGCGTTTTCTCGATCCCTCGGTTCTGAGCGGCCTTAGCAGTCTCGACCTGGTGGCGAAGACCGTGGTGGACGGGTTCATTTCCGGCTTGCACCGTTCACCGGATTTCGGCTTCAGCCAGGAGTTCGCCGAGTACCGTATGTACAATCCCGGGGACGATCTTCGTCACGTGGATTGGAACGTATTCGCGCGAACGGAGCGCGCGTACCTGAAGCGGTATCGCGGCGAGACGAATTGCCAGGTGAACGTGCTGCTGGATACCAGCGGGTCCATGAAATATGGGTCCAAGGGGATGGAGAAGCTGGAGTACGCGAAGTTCCTGGCGGCGTCGGTGCTGTATCTGGCGCATTTGCAAAGGGACGCGGCGGGACTGGTGGTGTTCGACGACGAAGTTCGCAACTTCGTTGCGCCATCCACGCGCCAGGGTCAACTGCACCGCTTGCTGCACGGGGTGGAACAGGCGCAGGCGGGCAAGCGCACCGATCTATCCAGGCCGTTCTCCCACTTGATGGATTTTTTGAGGCGGCGTGGAATGATTGCCGTGGTTTCGGATTTCTGGGACATTCCGGAAAAATTAATCGAGACGATCGCGCCGCTGAGGTTTCGCGGGAATGAAGTGGTGCTGTTCCATCTGCTGGATCCGGAGGAGATTCACCCGAAGCTCAAGCATCCGGTGATGCTGGAGGATCTGGAAACCGGAGAGCAAATGGAGGTGACTCCGGATTACGCGGCGCACGAATATCGCGACAAGATGAACGCGCACCTTCAGGACATCGAGAGCCGGGCCAAGGGCGCGGGAATGGATTATTTCCTGGTGGACACCAGCCGGCCGCTGGACGCGGCTCTACGGGAATATCTGGCGCTCCGCACGGGGAGGCTGTAAATGGGTTTTCTATCTCCCTGGTTTCTGGCGGGAGTGGCCGCGGTGGGGCTTCCGATCTGGCTGCATTTGCTGAAGCGGCATAAGACCGATCCGAAGCCGTTCCCTTCGTTGATGTTTTTCGAAAAGCGGGAGCAGAGCTCGGTGGTGCACCGGCGGCTGGATCACATTCTGCTGTTCATCCTTCGAACGGCGATGCTGGTGCTGCTGGCGCTGTTGTTCGCTAATCCATTTATCAATCGCGCGACGCCCAAGGCTTCGGGCAAAAAGCTAGTGGTTGTGGCGGTGGACAATTCGTTCAGCATGCGGGCGACGCAAAACGGGCAGACGCGGCTGGATCGAGCGAAGCAGGAAGCCATGAACGTGCTTTCCGGCATTCCGGCGACGACCGCGGCGCAAGTTGTCGCGCTGAGCGGAACGGTGCAGGCGATGACGCAGCAGACCAACGATCCGACCGAGCTTCGCGGGGCGGTCGCGGCGATTAAGCCGACCGATGGCCGCGGGTCCTTCGGAGAATTGGCTCGCTTCACGCGGACGCTGGCGGAATCATCGAAGATGCCGATCGAGCTGCACCTGATCAGCGATCTGCAAAAAAGCGCGATGCCTCCGGGATTCACCGATCTTCGATTGGCTGGCGATACCACGTTGATTCTGCATCCGGTGGGCGGGGAGATCCCGAACTGGACGGTGGAGAACGTGAAAGCGCCGACGCACGTTTACGATCCCAAACGAGTACACATTCAAGCGACCATCGCGGGGTTCGGCGCGCCGGCGGCGAAGCGGACCGCGTCTCTATGGCTGAACGGTCATCAGCTTCAATCCAAGCAGGTGGATGTGCCGGCGAATGGACGCGCGCAGGTGGAGTTTCTCGAGTTGCCGGCATCTTACGGATTCAACCGCTGTGAGGTGCGCATCGATTCGGCCGATGCGCTGCCGGGCGACGATAGCTTCCCGTTCTCGGTGCAACGGACCGATCCGAAAAAGATTCTGTTCGTGGATAACGGCCGCCATCCGAATGCGGCGCTGTATTACCGCACTGCGCTCGATTCTTCGACGGACGCAGCGTTCATGCTGGACGTGCAGAGACCGGAAACGGCGGCGACGGCCTCGCTCGCGGGGTACGCGATGGTGGTGCTGGACGATCTCGGACCGCTGCCCCCGGGGTTGGAGGAAAATCTCCAGAAGTTCGTGACGCCGGGGAAATCGATCTTTATCATTCTGGGTCCCGCATCTGTGGCGATGACCAAAGTTCCGGTGGAAGGCGATCCGATTCAAGCAGCCAATTACGCGAGCCGTGATGGCGACCGTTTCCTGAGCGTTTCAGAGACCGACGCCGGGCATCCGGTATTCAAGGGTCTGGAACGTTTGGAAGGCGTGAGTTTCTATCAAGCAGTGAGCGTCGTTCCTTCGAAGGACGCGCGAGTGCTAGCGCGGCTGAACAACCAAACGCCTTTGCTGATCGAACGTCAAATCGGAGAGGGGAAGGCGCTGGTGTTCACGTCGACCTTCGACAACGTCTCCAACGATATGCCGGTGCACGGGGCATACTGGGTGCCGTTCGTGCTGCAATCGGCTACGTATTTAGGCGGCGGCGGCGCGGAGCAGCCGGTGAATGTCGCGGTGGATTCGTATGTCGAATTGCGAACCGGCGAGAGCAAGAACGCGGCGGCCGAAGTGCTGGATCCGGACGGAAAACGGGCACTGACGCTCGAAGAAGCGACCAACGCGAAGACCTATCCTCTTACTCGCGAAGGATTTTTCGATGTTAAGTCGGCGAACGGGCAGGAGAGCCTGATCGCGGCGCACGCCGACCGGCGAGAATCGGATTTGGCTCCGATTCCGCAGGAGACGCTAGATCTTTGGAAGGCCACGGGATCGGGCGATGCGGGCGGCCAAAACGCCGGCGGTTCCGCGGAGCAGAAAACCACGCCGTGGAGCCTTTCTCCGATTCTTTTATTGCTATTGTTATTAGTAGCTTTAGCCGAGTCAGCTGTAGCGAACGGGTATCTGCGGCCTCAGGCCGAACGCCGGGAAGGGGTAAGAAAAGCGGCATGAATACACGGGAACAGTTGAACCGTTATCTTGGCGTTCTGGAAGCGCGCCTGCGGTGGATGACCATTTCCAAGGGCATTGCCGCGGCGGCGGGGGTTGCGCTGGGCGCGACGCTGGCGTTGGTATTGATTACGAACGCCTTCGCGTTCTCGGAAAACAGCCTGCTATGGGCGCGGATCGCGCTGTTTCTGGCGCTGGGAGCGGCGCTGGCGTACGCCCTGGTCCTGCCCCTTCTGAAACTGAATCAGAAGCGCGCGGCCACTCGCGCGGAAGTGGTGTTTCCCCAATTCGAAGAGCGGCTGCTGACGTTCGTAGAGCGCAGCTCCTCGAACGATCCGATGATCGAGCTGCTGGCCGACGATACGCAGGCCGTCGCGCAGAAGACTGTACCGCAGGACGTCGCGCCGAGGAAATCAATTTTCGCGTTCGCGACGGGAGCGGGCGCGGCGGGCGCGGCATTAATTTGGATCATTCTAGCTGGGCCGGGATTCCTGGGTTATGGCGCGTCTCTATTGTGGGCGGGCGCGCCGAAGAGCGGCGTCGCCAGCGCGTTCTACGATATTCAAGTAACGCCGGGCAACAAGCTGGTGCGGCGCAAAGACGACGTGCCGATTTCCGCCACGCTGATCGGATTCCAGGCGCAACGCGTGCGGCTGATGGCGCGGTATCAGAGCTCTTCGAAGTGGGAAGAGGCGGTGATGTTGCCGCGGGAAAACGGTTCGAGCTATGAATTCCGCTTCGCGGCGCTCCCGGAACCGGTCGAGTATTACGTCGACGCAGGCTCGGTGAAATCGAAGACGTACAAGCTGGATGTCGCGGATCTTCCGGCAGTCACGCACATCAAGACGATTTATCATTTCCCATCCTGGCTGGGACTGCCGGATCAAACCGAGGACCCGAGCGGGGAC
>JASHRP010000177.1 GCA_030037375.1 Bryobacteraceae bacterium
GCTTGTCGATCTCCAATGTGCCGTGGGTGGCCGCCATGCGGCTCTATTATAGTACGCTGCCAACCGGCGGCTGCCGGTGAAACATTTCAATGAACTTTTGTAGCGCCAGGTGTTATATACTTCCAGAATGATTCGGAGGAAATCATGACCTACAGAACTTCTAGGGCCTGCATGGCGGTACTGGCCCTTTCTTTACCTGTGACGCTTTTCGCGGATCTGACGGGGACTCAGACCCTCTCATCGGGGGCTAAGTTCAGCTTCGATACGGGATCGGTGGTCACTTCCGGAGGCGATGTCCAGTTTACGGGGACAACAATCGCCTTTGTTGGCAATGCGACGGGTTACAGTCTTGGCAACGGAGGGCAGACGGCTTACGGCGAGTTCACCTCGTCGACCGGTCTTTCCGTCCTCGCTTCGCTCTTCTCAGGCACGGCGATCAGCGGCAGCAATCTGGCGGTAAACGAGGTATTCTTCGTCCACACCAACGGCGGGAACTACGCCAAGGTCCTGGTCACCGCAGTCAGCAGCTCCTCTCTTACCTTCCAATACGACACGTTCGGCGTGTCGGGCGGGTCGAGCAATGGGCCGAACATCACCGCCGTGCTCGACGCAGGAAGTTACACGGCTTCAATCGCCGAAGGAAGCATCTTCGTAGTGAAGGGCACGAATCTGAGCGCCGCTGGCTACACGGCTGCCAGTTTCCCCTTGCCGACCAGCATGGGAGGGGTTTCGATCAGCTTCACGTCGGCCGTTGGCGGTTCCCCGACGGCCGCATACATAATCTATCTCTACAACGAGAGCGGCGTGAACCAGCTCGCCGCTGTCCTTCCGTCAACGCTGGCAGTCGGTACCTATAACGTAACTGTGACCAACGGCAGCTCGACCAGCCAGCCCTTCACGGTTCAAGTCGTAAAGAGTAAGCCCGGCCTGATTACCGCTGACTCGACCGGTAACGGATTGGTGGTGGCGCAGAATTACATTTCCGCGAGTGAATTGGACGTTGACCGGTTCACAACTGGCACCATTAGCGGGTTCACGGTTTCGCCCTCGAAGCCGGGTCAGGTGGTGATCGCGTGGGCGACGGGGCTCGGTCCGGTGCCGGGCGGAGACAACATCGCCTCCGCCGGATACAACTTCGAAGCCAATGGGGCGAACGTTCAGGTGATCGTGGGCGGAACCTCGATCACGCCGGCCTACGCTGGGCGCGCGCCCGGTCTGGCGGGAACGGATCAGATCAACTTCACGCTGCCCGCGAACATTGCAACCGGCTGCACGGTGCCGTTCCAAATTTCAGTCAACGGCGTGACAAGCCAGTCGACGTTCATCGCAATCGCGCCGAGCGCATCGGCCACCGCATGCGTTCAGCCCGGGTACACGACCTCGCAACTGGAGGGTTTCGATAACGGCAATGTGGTCTATTACGGCGGATTCGCCCTCAGTCAGAGCAGCATAACGGAGCCTGAATTCGGCAGTATTACTACTGGCGGGGCGGCGGGAGCGTTCACTGAGTACACTGGCTTCGAACTGGCGGGCATCCCCGCCACCGCGACCACTACGACTACGGGTAGTTGCACGGTCACTCAGTTACCGGTGCCTGCTGGCGGGGGAGCGGTCGGCGTAGGCATCGGACTGGACGCTGGAGCTATTACCCTGACCGGTCCCTCCGGCTCCGGAATCAGCAACGTAGCGCTTACCGAAACCAGCGACATCTACAGCGTTACTTTCAGCACGCCAGGATCTCCGATACCGGGGGGCGTGAGCGGAACGATCGTTGCCGGTCAATATACACTGAACGGCGCCGGAGGCCAAAACGTCGGGAAATTCAGCGCCTCACTTACGATCGGGCCTCCGCTGGCGATCACCGGGGGCCTGCCTACCACCGTCAATCGCAGCGCGGGGCTCACCATTAACTGGACTGGCGGAAATTCGTCGGATACCGTGTTGGTAACCGGCCTGGCTACGAACCCCCAAGGCCCGAACAACGTGCAGACCGGGGCAGAGTTCTCATGCATCACTACCGCGGGCGCGGGAGGAATCAACATTCCCGCATCCGTTCTGAACCAGTTGCCAGCGGTTACGGCGGCATCGGAAGCGCTAGCGCAGAATCCGAGTGTTGGCGGCCTTGACGTGTTGCTAACCACCTCCAGCGGCGGTTCGAATGGAGCCTTCTCCGCTCCGCTCACAGCCGGTGGATCGATCAGCGCAATCTTCGCCAACGGCGACTCTGTCGTCGGCCAAGCAGCTTTTCAGTAAGAAGGGTTCGGCTAGAGTCACGCGCGGCGCGGGTACACACCCGCGCCGTATCCTCGCGCAGCAACCTAACGGAAGTCGTCCGGCTTCGTCATGTTAATTTAGTAAACGAAGCCCATGAAAACTTGCTTTCTGATTGCGGCTCTGGCGTCCGCGGCGTACGGCCAGTTGCTGCCCTTCGGCCAATCGTCCGCGACGGCTCCGGCCGCTCCCACTGTTCCCTCGACGGATATCGGCCCGAACACCGTAGTCGCGAAAGTCGGCGGAATCAGCGTCACCGTGGCCGATGTGCGCAAGATGCTGGAGTTCGCCCCGCAGGA
>JASHRP010000178.1 GCA_030037375.1 Bryobacteraceae bacterium
CCGTCATCGTGTTTGTCCATGGCGGCGGATTCGTCGGAGGCGATAAGGGCGCTCCCGGCGCGCCATTTTACAACAACGTCGGGCTGTGGGCCGCGCGATCTGGTTGCATCGGCGTGACGATGACGTACCGCCTGGCCCCCGCTTCGCCCTGGCCGGCCGGTAGCGAGGATGTCGCCGCTGCCGTGCGATTCCTCCACGCAAATGTCCAGCAATGGGGCGGCGATCCGAACGGCATCTTTCTAATGGGCCAGTCGGCGGGAGCGGTCCACGTGGCGGGCTACGTTGCGGAATCGGAGGCGCATGTCGCTGGAGCCATCATGGTTTCCGGGATCTACGATGTAGCCCGCGCGGATCGCAACCCGTTTCAAGCCGCGTATTATGGCGAGGACCCCACGCGCTGGCCGGAGCAGTGCACGCTCGCAAAGCTCGCGGCAACTTCGTTGCCGTGCTTCTATACCGTGTCCGAATTCGATCCGCCCGATTTCCAGCGTCAGGCCGCGTGGTTAGTCGAGGCGCACGCCACTCGCCAAGGCCGTTGGCCGCGTCTGATGCAATTAACCGGACACAATCATCTTTCCGGTGTGCTTCAAATCGGGAGCGCCGCCGATACTCTCGGGCCCGAATTGCTGCGCTTCATCGACGCACAGCGTCCTATTTCATGACATTCGTAACGGTAACGTCCAAGCGGTGCCCGACTCGAAAGCCATAGAGACCGTTGACATGAAGTGCGGAAGCCTTCTGCCGGTTCACTTCTGTTCCATTAACGCTAAAAATGACGTTGTCCCCGGAAACCTGCACCGACAGCGTGTTCGTCTGTTTGCCGTCGGCGCCCTCCGGATGAATTGCAGGATTCGAAGTCCACGGAACCACCGCCATGACTGAACCTCCATTGCGGTTTGCGATATAAAATTGCCCTGCCTGGCGCACCAGAAAATAGCTGTACATCTGATTATCCGCGCCGAGATTCGAGCCGCCGAACATCAGCCCGTAGGAGGTAGGATGCGTGGCCTTCGCATTCTCCGTAAAGGTCGCCGTGAACGTGTGGTTGCCGGATGCGGTCCACCCCGGATTGTAAAAGGTGCCATTGTCTGAAGGCGGTCCTCCCATCATGAAATGGTACGTGCCGCCTTCCACCGTCAGCTTGTTGTTCTGCCCCGTGCCGGAATCGGCGCGGACAGACCAACCTTCTGCTAAGTTCCCGGCCGCACGAACGATGGAAGGCGTATACACACCCACGATGAGGCTAACCGCCAATAGAACGAGCGTGTCTCTATTCGAAAAGTAGCAAGATTTGCCTGAGCGCAACATAGATGCACCTCCGCCGAAAAGTATAACGGACTTCAGGCGCCCGCGCGTCGCGCCTGGCAGTTTAAGCTACTTCTGAAACGCCGAAGTGTCGCGGCTGTACTCCGCTCTAGCCTGCGCACTTAAGCCGAAGTTGAAGTCCTGTGAAACATCTTGGGCTTCCCGGTTCAGGATCTTGGCGTATCCGCCGTACTGGATGCCCGCGTTCAGATCGGCGATCGCGGCGGCGGCGTTAGCCGACATAGCTTGGACCATGGGCAGCGCCTGGTTTATTGCCGGCCGGTCGGCGGCGGGAAGCGACGGTTGCATCCCCTCTAACCGATCGATCCGGTAGTTCATGTCGCCGACTTTAGCCTGAATATGTGTCAGTTCGCTCTCCTGCATGGATTGCTGATTGTTCGGAGCATTTGCGAGGCTTTCCAATGAACTGGCGCGCTGGCCGATTTGCTCAGCGTCCCGGCGCACACCGTTCAACAGATCGCGCGCCTGGGGCGTTACGTTCGCGGTGGCTGCGCCGGAGTTTTGACCGGTCATGGCGATCGACGGCACAGGCACAAACGCCATCACCCCCAGCGCTGCCATCATAGAGCCATTCGTGACCCATCTTTTGATATCCATACTGCTTCTCTCTTTCAGGGAAGTCAGAAACCACGCATTTCCGGCTCCCACTCGTTAGATGCTGCAAAGGGACAGCCGCTCATAGTGCCCGGCCTTGATTTAAGGTAGTGTCCCTGACGCTACGCGTCAGCCGCTTCGGCGTTTACGATGACCGCCCGAACCGACCGCACGCGAGAGACGATCTCTCCGGCCAGGTCCTCCGAAATCCCAAGATCCTCCAGCGCCGCCCCGACGTGACCAACGAAAGCTTCAAACTGACGATTCTCTATTCGCAGCCGCGCATGGGCGATTTCCAGCGGCCGGCCCTCATACTTATGCGGTCCGCCGACGGCTTGGGAAACGAAAGCGAACTGTTGCTTCTTGAGGCTTTCGAGGTCGAGGTTCTCGAGAAAGGGTCTAAGAAGCGGATCGCCCAGCGCCCGTTCATAGAGTCCGTCGAGCAGCGCCGTTATCGCAGCCGCGCCTCCGAGCTGTTCATAAATAGTCATTTGTGCGAAAGCCTCGTCCGTAGACTTCGGTGTCCTCCGGCTGTTTCAGGTGAACGAAGCCTGCGCTATCCGGAGGGACCACTTCCACGGGAAAAAAATGTTACAGATCGGTACCCATCGGGATCTATCTAAAGCTGGACCGTGTGTGTCGGGAGGAGGCGGAGGAGCGCGGTGCTAGAAGATAACGGGAGCAAGCTTAGGTTGGAGTTGTGTCCACGTCGCGGCCTCTGAACATCGTTGTTGCCGAGGACAATCAGCCGGACGTTACGTTGGTTGGCCTAGCTCTAATGAATGCGGGTTTGAATCGTTCGCTGCGCATTCTCTCCGACGGTGAGCAGGCGATGGCCTTCGTTGAGAGTCTTGACCGAGACTCCAGTCTTCCGGCGATCGATCTCCTGCTCTTGGACCTGAATCTTCCCAAAATGGACGGGGAAGAAATCCTGAAGCGGCTCAGATCGACGTCGCGGAACGCCCAAACCCCCGTCGTGGTCATGACCGGCTCCAACGAGGCGCGGGATTACGAGAGGCTGCGCCGGCATGGCGGAGTCCATTTCTTCCGCAAGCCGTTCAGTCTTGCGGAATACATGCACCTCGGGGGAATCGTTCGCGAAATCCTTTTTCCGAAGAAAGGCGTCCGCCGGGAGACTCCCGGCAAGTCATTGAATTTAGGAGGGATGGGTTGACGCCAACGTCCGCAGGCCCCGACCGCGCGGCTCGGAACCGTCCTGGCAGTAGCGAAATGGAGGAGCGCATACGCTCGCTGGACTGGTCTAAAACTCCGATCGGGCCGCGGGAGAACTGGCCGCAAGCGCTCAAAACCATGGTTCGCATTCTCTTGGCGAACCGTTTTCCCATGCTGCTGTGGTGGGGGCCCGAATACATCTCGATCTACAACGATGCATACATCCCCATCCTGGGTCAGAAGCACCCATGGGGCCTCGGCAAGCCAGTTCGCGAATGCTGGTCCGAAATCTGGGATGTCCTCAAACCGCTCATCGACGCTCCCTTTTTCGGCGGACCGCCAACCTGGAGCGACGATATCGAGCTTTATATCAACCGGTCAGGCTTCATGGAGGAGACGCACTTCACCATCGCCTACAGCCCCTTGCCGGACGAAACGGCGCCGCGCGGCATCGGTGGCGTGCTTGCGACGGTGCATGAGATCTCGGAGAAAGTCGTGGGCCAGCGGCGCGGGATGGTGTTGCGTGAGCTCGCTTCAGCAGTCGAAGCCAGAACCGCGGATGAAGCGTGCGCCAATGCCGCGGCCAAACTTTCGGCGCGCGCTAAAGACATTCCGTTTGCCCTCATTTACCTCTGCCGCGATGACAATAACGCTACGCTCGTGGCCGCCTCAGGCATAGGCGAGGGCGCCGCTATCGCGCCCCGGTCGATTCGGATCGATGACAAATCCGCTCTGTGGCCGTTTCAGGGCGCCCGGGCTACGGGACAGTTGCAGGTGGTACAGCTCAGCTCCAGATTCGGCGCGATCCCAAAAGGTCCGTGGCCGGAGCCACCGAACCAGGCCGCGGTGCTTCCCATCCGTTCGCATCTGTCCCATAAGTTCGCTGGATTCCTGATTGCCGGGCTGAGCTCCCGGTTGAGCCTCGACGATTCGTACACAGATTTCCTCAATCTGGTGACCTCGCAAATTGCCACGGCAATTTCCACCGCACGCGCCTATGAGGAGGAAAGAAGGCGCGCGGAGGCGCTGGCGGAAATCGACCGCGCCAAGACCGCATTCTTTTCCAACGTCAGCCACGAATTCCGAACCCCCCTGACCCTCATGCTGGGTCCGCTGGAAGAGATTCTCAAAGACAATCAGGTCGCTCCCATCGACCTCGAAAGAGTTGACGTCGCCCACCGCAACAGCTTGCGTTTGCTAAAGCTGGTGAATTCGATGTTGGACTTTTCCCGCATCGAGGCCGGCCGCATCACGGCGTCCTTTGCTCCTGTCGATCTCAGCGCGTTAACCCGCGATCTAGCCTCAAACTTCCGTTCCGCCGTTCAAGCCGGCGGCCTGGAACTCATGATCAACTGCGTTCCTTTGCCGGAGCCAGTCTATGTCGACGTTGAAATGTGGGAGAAGATCGTCCTCAATCTGCTCTCAAACGCGTTTAAGTTCACGTTCGATGGCCAGATCACGGTTACGCTGGCGGCGGTCGATCAGCGCGCGGTCCTGAGTGTTTCCGATACCGGCGTTGGAATACCCGACGCGGAGATCCCCCACATCTTCGAGCGTTTCCATCGCGTGGAGGGAGCCAAAGGACGCTCCTATGAGGGCAGCGGCATTGGTTTGGCCCTGGTGCAGGAGCTGGTAAAGATGCACGGCGGTTCCGTAACAGTGGAAAGCGCCGTGGGGAAGGGAAGCACCTTCTTCGTTCAGATTCCTCTTGGCCATGAACACCTGCATCGGGACCGGGTGAAGACCTCGCCCTCGGAAGCTCCGAGTTCCGTTCGTCCCGAAGCCTTTGTTGAGGAGGCTCTTGGTTGGTTGCCCCGAGGCAGCCGCAGTTCTTATGAACTCCCTTGTGAGGCTGAATCCGCTTCGTCGGTCGAGCCCACTCCTCAGGTGCTCCTAGCCGACGACAATGCTGACATGCGCGATTATGTTGCCCGGCTCCTCGGCGGCCGGATGCGCGTCACAACCGTAGACAATGGCAGGGATGCTCTTGAGATCGCGCTGAAAGACCCGCCGGATCTGATTTTGAGCGACGTCATGATGCCGCAGCTTGACGGATTTGGGCTCTTGCGCGAACTACGGGCGAATCCTGCCACTCGCACGATTCCCGTAATCCTGCTTTCGGCCCGCGCGGGAGAAGAGTCGCGCATACACGGCGCGGCCGCGGGAGCCGACGACTATGTCGTCAAACCATTCAGCGCGGGTGAGTTGGTGGCCCGCGTCACGGCTCATTTAAACCTGGCTCGCGGCCGGCAGCAGACTCTGACCGCGATGCGGCGATTGCAGGAGATCAGCACGCGACTCATTGGCGCAGGAGGGCTACACTCCCTGCTCCAGGAGATCATGAACGCGGCCGTCGCGTTGGTGGACGCGCAACTGGGGACATTGCAATTGGTCGAAGGCGATAAACTGCGCATCGTTGCTCACGCCGGGCACAAGCAGCCATTTCTCGACTTCTTTGCCCAGGCGGAAGTCCGGGAATCCGCGTGTGGAGAGTTCGTGAAGCATGGAAGGCGTGTTCTAGTCGAAGACGTGGAAGCAAGTCCAACCTTTGCCGGCAGCCCCTCGCTTCCCGTGCTTCGCGCCGCCGGTGTTCGCGCGGTTCAGTCCACGCCTTTGTTCAGCCGTAACGGCAAGATGCTCGGCATTCTCACGACGCAGTGGAGTACCCCTCATGTTCCAGACGAACATGACTTGTCCCGGCTTGACTTGCTGGTAAGGCAGGCTGCCGATCTGATCGAGAGCAGCATTCATGCCGAGCTTCTCCGCGGCAGCGAAGAGCGTTTGACCATGGCTATCGATGCCGCGGGAATGGGGACCTGGGACGTTGACTTGCGGACCGGCAAAGCTCTGTGGTCGCCTCGGCATTTCGAGATTTTGGGGTATAAGGCCTTCACGGGCAATGAAGCGACGCTGGAGATGTGGCGATCGCGCGTTCATCCCGAAGACCTAGAGAAGGTCGACGCAGCCCTTCGAAGCGTCCGGCAAACTGGAGCGCGATACAGCTCTGAACACCGGATTCTCAGAGCAGACAACGGCGAAATTCGATGGGTCGCCGAATTCGGCCGCTACCTGACCGACCCGTCGGGCGAGACGCAACGGTTCATCGGTATCTCCTTCGACATGACCGGGCGTATCGAAGCGGAGCGCACCTCGCAGCTTCTCAGTGCGATCGTCGACTCGTCCGATGACGCGATCGTTAGCAAGGATCTGAACGGCGTGATCACAACTTGGAACAAAAGCGCGGAACGCCTTTTCGGCTATACAGCCGAGGAGGCCATCGGGCAAACTGTCGCCGCGCTGCTGATTCCCGTGGACCGGCAGGACGAGGAGCCAGACATCCTCGCCCGCCTCCGGCGGGGCGAGCGCGTCGATCACTTCGAGACCCTGCGCCGCCGCAAGGATGGGACGCTACTAGATATTTCTCTGACAATTTCACCGGTGAGAGACGATCAGGGCCACATCGCCGGCGCGTCGAAAATCGCTCGCGATATCACCGGCCGCAAGCAGCGCGAAGCAGAGCTTCGAAACAGCGAAGAGCGCTTTCGCCAGCTTGCGGAGGTTGGACCGCAGTTTGTATGGCTGAGCGGTCCGCAAGGTGAGCTCGAATTCGTCAACCACCGCTGGGTGGAATTTTCCGGTCTGGACCTTCAGGCCACGAAAGATCCCGCGCGGCTGGAGCAAGTTCTGCACCCCGACGACGACGTCCTCGTGAATTGGCACCGAGCGGTATCCGCCGGCACACCTTTCGAGCTGGAGGCGCGCCTGCGGAGAGAGGATGGCGAGTTCCGCTGGTTCATCATGCGCAGCGTTCCCGTCAGGGATGAGCAAGGGCGCATACAACGATGGTTCGGCACGTCGACGGACATTCACGAGAATAAGCTTTTGCAATTGGAACTGCGGCGCGCCAATCGTGACCTGGAGCAGTTCGCTTATTCGGCCAGCCACGACCTTCAGGAACCTTTGCGAAGCATCAGAATCTTCAGCGAGCTTCTCAATCAACGCTGCAAGAATCAGCTTGACGATCAGGCGCGCGATTTCCTCGCCAAAGTAGACGGCGGCGCCAGCCGAATGCAGATGCTGGTGCGCGACCTGCTCGCCTACACGCAAGCATCGAAAGCAGATAAGCCGGCGGAACCCTCCGGTGCGAACGCGGCGTTTCTGGAGGCGATCGCCAACCTGGGAGGCATTATCGAGAAGACCGGAGCGGTTATCGATTGCGATCCGTTGCCTTTCGTTCTAATCGAGGCCGTACAATTGCAACAGTTGTTTCAGAACCTTGTTGGCAATGCGCTCAAGTACCATCGCAAAGGAGTCCCGCCGGTCGTACACGCGACGGCCCGAAGAGAAGCCGGCCACTGGCTCTTCTCAATTACGGATAACGGCATCGGAATTGAACCAGAATTCCGGGAGAAGATCTTTGGCGTCTTCAAACGTTTGCACACTTCAGAAGAATACTCAGGCACCGGAATCGGGCTCGCCATCTGTCAACGCATCGTGGAGCGTCATGGCGGGCGGATTTGGGTCGAATCTGTGCCAGGAGATGGATCGACCTTCCACTTCACCCTCCCGGCGTGATCCCGCGGTCCGGAAATGGAGAATTTTGATTGTTGACGACAACGGGACGGACGTGTTTCTCATGCGGGAAGCAATCGAAAGCGCCGGGATCGATGCCGATATTCAGGTCCTGCGCGATGGCCATGCGGCCACCAAGTATTTCGATGAAGCCGGCACGAACCCAAATCGGCCGTGTCCCGACCTGATCCTACTGGACATGAATCTGCCGAAAAAGAGCGGGAGCGAGGTGCTGGCGCACCTGCGGGCTAGCGCGCGATGCAAGGATGCCAAGGTTCTGATCGTCTCGTCGGCGGATGCGCACCAGACCCGAGCCGCTCTTGAGCTTCTTCACATTGCCGCTTATTTCAAAAAGCCGTCGAGTTACGCCGAGTTCATGAAGCTCGGCACAATCGTCAGGGGCTTGTTGGAGGCGTCCGCGCAGGCCGGATGATCCCGGCGACGGCTTATTTCCAACGGCCCTCTATAAAAACGTAACCGTCGTGCCGATGTTCCCAGCGTGGGGCCACCCAAACTGCATGCGGTCGAGGTGGCAGTTCCCAACGTCCCGACGTCCAAACATAAGCGTGGCCGTCCCACCGGTGATAGCCGGCGATCCAGACGTGATCGTGGCTGGGGGCTGCGGGCCGTCTCTCGACAATCGCCCTGGGAGGCGCCGTCTTCACGATGATCTCTTCGCCGTAAGCGGCTGCGACGGTGAGCGACAACGCGAGCCACGCGGCAGAAATAAGTTTCTTCATTCTTCCCTCTGGCAAGCGACTGAATAGCATCGGCTTCCTGCCATTGAGACGATTGGATAAGCCGCCTCGTTTCGTCCTCTCGATTATCCGAAAATAGCCTGTGCACAAAATCAAAGAGGCTGAAGATTTTACTCCTAGCAGCGCGCTCCGGATCGCATGCCGGTCCTAAGCCGGTGCGCCTGCTGTACCGGTGAATGGTACGGCTCCTGCTGGCATAACTGCGAGGAGCAGGCAATGAGTACGGAACTCACAGTCATTATCGCCCTGGTGGTTTGCGCCATCATCCTTGTAGCAGCGCTGATCGCTGAAAGGCGCAAGATTCGCCGGCTGCGAATTAAATACGGTCCGGAGTACAAGCGGATCGTCGAGCAAGAGCATGGCAAAACGCGGCGCGCGGACACCATCCTGGAGGCTCGGGAAAAGCGCGTGCAAAGACTTAAGATCCGGCACCTGACGGCTTCTGAATGCGATCGATTCGCCAACCAGTGGCGGTTGATCCAGGAGGAGTTCGTGGATAGCCCGACGGCCGCGGTGACACGCGCGGACTCTCTGGTTACGGAGGCGCTGGCGGCTCGCGGATATCCCATGAGCGATTTTGAGCAACGCGCGGCGGACATTTCCGTGGACCATCCGCAGTTGGTCACCGATTATCGGGTGGCGCATGACATCTCCGAGCGAGACCGCGTGGGCCATGCGACGACTGAAGAACTGCGGCGCGCGATGCAACACTACCGCAGCCTGTTTGAACAGGTGCTGGAGTCGCACGTCGTGCATCCGGCCGAAGTTCGATAGAGCGATAGCTCCGACAAAGAGGCGCACGTATGAAAGAAGATCAACCTGTAATCAAGGGGACGGACTTTACGATGAGTCCGCCCGTGATCGACCGTCCGTCAAGTCCCGAGCGGGGCTTTCAAAACCCGTCGCAACTGGAGCCGCTTTTCCCGCGAATCGAAACGGAAACGTATCGCTCCGACTGGCACGGGGTCCAAGGCGACTTTGTCGACGATCCGAAGCGCGCCGTGGAGCGGGCCGACAATCTGGTCGCGACGGTTGATCCAGAGGCTGGAATCGCAGTTCGCGAATGAGCGCAAACGCCTGGAACAGGGCTGGTCCAAAGAAAGTGACGCCTCCACCGAGGATCTGCGTCAAGCGTTGCGCCGGTATCGCGCCTTCTTTGACCGTTTGTTGTCGTTGTAGCCGCTTCAATTTCCTTGGGCCGTGAGCATCGCCCGCCTCGCGACGGCCGCGAACGCCTGCTTTAACTCTTCCGGTTGGCGAACCACGATGCGGCAGCCGAGGCTTAGCAGCATGGCTGCGAAGGATTCGAGATGATCGCGTCCGCAGCGCAGCGCCGTGCCCTTGTTCTCCTCCCACAGAGAGACTCGATGCAGCGCGAAGTGGCAATGCGCTTCGTTAAAGGGCAAATCGAGCCAGACTTCGATTTTGTACGCGGATTGAACGAATGGCATCGACTGTTGAAGATGGGCCTTGATGTCGAAACCTTCGGGCCGCTTGAACCGCCGATTTCCCAGCTCCGCGTTGGACAGGCGATCGAGCCGGAACGTACGCATCGCTTGCCGCAGCAAGCAATGCCCGGCGACGTACCAGCGGCCGTCGGTATGGATAATGCCGTAGGGCTCGATCTGCCGAGTGGTACCCGCACCGTTATGCGATTGATATACAAATGTGAGCCGCCGCCGTTCGCGAACGGCGGTGGAGACTCGGATCAAGGATTCGGCCGAGGTGGAAATCACCCATGGACCCGGCTCCAGCGCGACAACTTCATCCACCGTTTGGACGCTTTCGCGCAGCGGCTCGGGAAGAACGCGCCCCAGCTTCGCGGACGCGCCTTCGGTAGCGGGAGCGAATGCCGCGAGTCCCAAGTGACGCAAAGCCCTCAGTCCCAGCGCCAAAGCGAACGCTTCCTCATCGGTAAACATCAGCGGAGGAAGCCGGAAGCCTGGCTTTAGCCGATAGAAGCCCCCCACGCCTCGAACCGACTCCACCGGAATCGACAGGTCTTGAAGCCGCGCGACGTAGCGCTGGACCGTTCTGAGATTCACTTCCAAACGCTTCGCCAACTCCGCTCCGCTGACGTGCTCGCGAGCCTGCAAGATCTCGAGCACGGTCAGCACGCGCATGATTGGGTCGTACATGAAATCGATGGTGACACGGAATTACGACAGGAGTTGTCGGGAATCGGCTTTACGATTGCCTCAGGGTCTGAATGACCCTCAGAAAAAGGAGAAAAGAAAATGACGGCAACCGCGAATGCAGTAAACGTTCTTTCGGCTGAGAAGCTGCTCGATCACTGGCAAGGGCATCGCCGCCTGACCCGGCGCATGATCGAGGCGTTTCCGGAAGACAAGCTCTTCAGCTTCTCTGTTGGCGGAATGCGCCCGTTCTCAGAGTTCGTGATGGAATTTTTGAAGATGGCGGAGCCGATCGCGAAGGGCGTTGCGACCGGGCAGTGGGTGAACCGCGAAGACTTGGGCACTCCGAAGACGAAGGCTGAGCTTCTCCGGCTATGGGACCAGGACACAGTCGCGATAAATGCCCTTTGGCCGACCATCCCCGCCCATCGTTTCGCCGAGGTGGACAAGGCGTTCGGGCAGTGGGAGGGCACGGGAATTAACACGATCCTCTACGCAATCGACAATGAGATCCATCATCGCGGCCAGGGCTACGCTTATCTGCGGGCTTTAGGAATCGAGCCGCCGCAGTTTTACGACCGGAGCTAAGGCGCGCTACCGGTTGTAGAGCCACTTGCGCAACGTACGCAGTTCCTTGGCTATCCCGATAACAGGGGTCCTGCATGAGAAGCGTGGTGGCGCTCCTGATCATTTGGCCGATGCCTGCCGCAACCGCGAGATTCGGGCACTCCGGTCAGTTTGGTCGACTGAACGTTGCGTCTGTTCATCCGCGCCGTCGCCGTGATCGGTCTCTTAGTCAAGGAGGCGCCCTTCGTTCCGATTGAAGAGAGAACGCTAGGAATGCCAGTTCAAAATATGCGCCTTTCCGACGCCCGCGACACCTTCAACGAGGCTCGCCCGGGTGAGCGCCGGCATGAGGCAACGGATATCGTCGCTCCCCGTGGAACCCCGGTACTAGCCGTCGAAGATGGAACCATAGTCAAGCTCTTCCTAAGCAAGCCCGGCGGAAACACGATTTACGAGTTCGATCTTTCGCAGCATTACTGCTACTACTATGCCCATCTCGATCGCTACGCAGCCAATCTGAAAGAAGCATGCGTGTGAACAAGGGAGACGTGATCGGATACGTTGGCACAACCGGCAACGCCGCGCTGGGGAGTCCGCACCTGCACTTCGGGATCACGCTTATCGGACCGGACAAGCGCTGGTGGGGCGGAATGCCCATCAATCCTATCCGCTACTGCGAGATTCCTATCTGCGAACCGCCCCAGCGAGCGTTCACTAACGCTTTGCCCGAATCGCCGAAAGGCTTAATCGCTAGCCGCGCCTTCGTCGCGCAACTCCGATTCCCAGCAGCGTGACGCCCAGCCCGGTTAGGGCTTGGGTCGAGGGTTCGGGGACGACGCAGGACGGCTCTTCAAAGAACGCGAAATGCTGCTGCGTGGGGCTTTCTCCGACGTTACTCGCGGCCACCGACGAATAGGTCTGCCCTTGGCCGTTCGACAAGTACAAATCGAAGTCGCCATTGGCAGTGAAAGTCGTTGTAAAGCCGTCCGTCGATCCTCCGGGGATCAATTGATTCAGAGTGCTCGGATTTGTGACGCTATACCAGCCAAGCGCATCCGTCTTTTGATAAGCCGTGATTCCCTCGAGGTAGGTCACCGTGATCGTCCCGGCGCCGTCGAACATCACCGAATTCACGCTGCCTCCGCCGGAAGTCGCAAGGTATTCGAGTCCGGGGAATGTAGGGTCATTCACCAAGAGATACCCGGGGTTCAAATCCGGCCCGTCTAGCGACGGATTATCCCAAAAGATGGTTCCGTTCTGGTTGACTACGCTGGGCGTAAGCGGGCTGAGCACACCGCCAGGCGCGATGATGCTGAAATTGCCCGTCATCTCGAATATCAAATCGTTGAAATCGCCGTTTCTCTCATAACCGCTGCTGCCTGGGTAATCCTCGACGGCTCCCACAATCGTGGTCGCCGAAGCCATGCGGACTCCGGCCGCGAAGAGCAGCGTCGTCGCGTAAATAGATAACCTGTTGCATACCATTTTTCTACCTTCTTGGACCTAACTCCAAGATCAGAATGGACCGGCAACAGTGGGAACGCAGTCACTTTGGGGTACTTACCAACGCGGAGTTTGTACTAGATCCTTGGGTCGGCGAGGTACCAGGCGATGGGTGGATTACTTCAACGGCCCGAATCAACTTGTTTGGGTGCCCGGCGGGCTATGGTTTGGCGGTCCAAGAGCGCGGGCGTTACTTGCTCCGCTGCTTGCGGATTTTCTACTTCTTCATCCACGCGCTATCGACCGGCTTCGCCGGATCGGCTGTGATCTGCAGATCGGCGCAATGATGGTAGAAGTATCCGCCGTCCTTGTTCAAGCCGTGCTCCGCCATAAACTCGATAATTTGCAGCGTGCAGTGCGTACAGTTAATGTTCGGAAGTTGTATATCGGTCTCGAACGGATCGGCTTGGCGCGACGTGTGCACGAACAACCCGTCCGCTAGCACCGGCGCCTTGGGAGGGTTCTGGATCACCGCGGACACCGATTGCGGACCTTTCTCCGAACCTCTGCTGGTGACATCCGGATCGGGCGGAAGCTCGGCGCGCGAATTCACGGCGAGCGCAACGCGGTAATGGCCCGGATGATAGACCGTCTCCTGAACTTTGATGTGGAGTTTCGAGCCACCAGTGACCTTGCTGACGGCATTCGTCGGCATTCCGGCATTGGCTGAAGTTCCTCCGCAGGGGCCAAGCTTTTGCGGATCGCCCAGCGCGCTTTCCACCAGCCACGATTGGGGCTCCATCAATTTGAAGTGCGCCCACGCGTAAGGCGCGATTCCCAAGATTGCCGCAGGCGCCAGCCGCAGCATCAGCGATCGATTCATTCCCACCTCCTAAAGTTGGACTAAAGGCACCGAGACTCTCATAGTCTCGCACAGCGCTCCTCACGAGCGGTCGCGTGAGGTATACTTTTGGAGTCGGCGCTCGCGCCTCAGATTTAAGGCCCCGTAAGCGAGCTTACTAGGGGGGCCTCTGAAAGACCTAATTCTTGAGGCGGCCAAGCGGCTTGGATTAGAATCGCACGTTTCCGTCCGGGACGATGAATCAGGGTTGCTCGTCACCGTGACATTTCCGCCGCACGCCGTGACACGCAGAATATCCGTTAACGCGGATCCGCAGCGAGCACTTTCCGAAGTGACGCTGCTATTGATCGAAATGGCGCGGCACGCCGGTTCGCTCCGGCTCCAGCCGCGCGAGCAGCCTGTGGCGCGGCGTCCGCCGAGGCATGGCCATCGGCGCCCTAGCCGAGCGTAAGTTCACCCGGCGCGGGCTGGCATTATTTGCCGACTTCAATAATGGTGAAGGAGTCGGGAATCATTTGGCCGCGGCCGCGCCCGAATCCTCGCCCAGGGCCCGGTCCCTGTCCTGGAGCCGGCGCGGGCGTCGCTGCGGTTGTAGTCGCGGGCGCCGCGTACTCCGCTGCCATCAGGAAAAGGTGATTCGTCTTAGTGTCCAACGTCAGCGTCTTGGCTCCAGTCATGGTTTTCAGGTTCTGCTCGACCGCGAAGCTGGTGGGGCTGTTCTCCTTGATGATGGTCAAGGTTCCATCGCCCTGAGAGCTGAATGCCTCCATGGTGTTCGGATTGAACGCCGCGCCATCGGTTCCTTGTCCGATCGGGAGTGCGTCCAGAATCTTGCCGTCCGTTGCGCTGAGGATCACCATGTTCTGCGGATTCCGGCAGGCCGCGAAAAGGATGTTGTTCTTCGAATCCAATGCCAGTCCCGCGCATTGACCGCCCTTGCTTTGTAAATCGTAGTGGTTCAGCACCATCATGGTCTTGGCATCCACCACCGCGATATTGCCCTTGTCTTCGATGTCAACGTAGATGCGGCCTTTGCCATCGCTGGCGGCCTGCTCCGGCGCTCCGCCAAGATCGATTGTCCCGATGACGTTGCCGTCGGACGCATCGATCAAGGTGGCATTCGGCGCTGAGTGGCTGAGGATGTAGACGCGATCGTTGAAGGAATCGTAGAAGATGCCGTCGGGATTGCCCTGAACATCGATGGTCTTGATTGGCTTCAAAGTCTTGCTATCCCACATCGCGACGGGCCGGCTGGTGGCGAATCCGTGCCCTGACTTTGTGGAAACCGCGGCGCCGTGTCCGCCGTTGCCGGGAACTTCGCCCTCCGATGCCAGCGTGTCCAGGTTGAAAACGGTGACACGGGCCGGGTTCCCCATCCGGGGAATGTACAGCTTGCGTCCGTTCGAATCCGCGTAGATGTAGTCGAAGCCGCCCTCACCTCCGGTCTTGGCGGTTTTGAGGACCTTATATGGGCCTGATTCGGCCACTTGGGCAACGCCCGTGAGCGCAAAACCGGCAATACCAAGCAACGCAGGAAGGAGATAGAGATTTCGCACGTGAACCTCCTTTGGCGCAACGTTCCACGTTTCCGCCACTAAGAAGTATATCCAGAAATTTCAAGCGCGGCCGTCAGTCAGGTTTTCGAAAGGTGATGATCATGTCCGTGCCGCCAAGATCGATCGCGTTGATGGTGGCGTTGCTGATCTGAAGCGTGGTGTCTTTGAACTTGGTGGGGTTCTTTTCGATGTTGACCTGCACCTGGATTGACTCCTTGCCTCGCTTGAAGACCGCATCTTTGCCCTCCAGTGACAGGCTGTAATCGCCAGCCTTGAGCGTTATGCCCCCGAACAAAAGGTCGGATGGCACGCTTATCTTATAGCTGGATGCCGCAGCCGCGATACCTGGCAATAATGCCAAGATGGCCAGCGCGAGCATACGCCGGAAGTCAGGGATGACCGTCACGCAATGAAGCTCCTCGCGAAACCTGGAGCGGGCGTGCCCGCTCCGTCGTGTGACTGGAGACGCATGCGGCCACTAAAAGGTAACGGCGGAGTTGGGCCCGCGGACGTCACGGAACCAAACGGAGCTTGACGGCGTGGCGGACCAGCTCGGCCGTGGTCTTGCAGCCGAGGGCCTGCATCATGTAATACTTATGCGATTCAGCGGTTCTACGGGAGATCCCCAGCATGCTCGCGACCTTCTTCATGGTGCATCCCTCGCCGATAAGCCGCAAGACCTCCAGTTGGCGCGCCGTGAGTCGACGCTCCCCAGACGGCGCTGCCGGAGTCTGGTGCAAGGCCGCCACGAGCCCCGCGACGCGCGAACAAATGTAGATCCGGCCCATCACGACTTCGCGAATGGCGTTGACGAGGTTTTCGAGCGCCGAGATCTTCAGCACGTAACCCGTGGCGCCGGCGTTCAGCGCGCCTTCGACCAACGCGGCTTCCGAGTGCCTGGATAACGCGACGATTTTCGTTGCCGGGCGCGCCTTCTTGATCTGCCGTATTGCCTCCATTTCCGCGAGACCGGGCATGAAGATATCCGTGATCACGACGTCTGGTTTTAGCACTAAAGCGGCAGCAATCAGTGCCTGGCCATCGCCAACTGTTCCCAGAAGACGGAAGGATTGGGAAAGCACTCCTTCCAAACCGCGCGAAACACCGTCGCCCAGGAGGATGGATATCTTCGACGGCATTCTCCATTAACTCTACGCCAAATCGTCAACTTAAGCTACCGTAATTCGCGAGTTTTTCCTCCATTTCCTCAAGCGTCTTGGGCCAATCTTCCCGCAGCAGGCGGCTCAACGCCCGGTCAGCCAGAAGCTTTCCGCCGGTTTGGCAGGTTGTGCAGTAGTTGGTCTCGTTATCGGCGTGGCGAATTCGTTGAACCTTGGAACCACACCGGGGGCAAGGCTCGCCGTATCGCCCATGCACGGCCATTCCTTCGCGAAACGCGGTGACACCTTCCGGAAATTTTCCGCCGGCTTCGGACCGGAGGCGCGCAGTCCAATCCGCGAGCGTGGCCCGCACGGCATCGCGCAGACCTGCGATCTCCTCGGCCGAGAGGCGATGCGTAAGTTTGACCGGGGACATTTTGGCGCGATGGAGGATCTCATCCGAATACGCGTTGCCGATGCCGGAGAACAACCTGGGATCGGTGAGCGCTCGCTTGAGCGTGTGATTTTCCGAAGTCAGGCGCCTGGCGAACTCAGCCGGCGAAGCAGTCATCGGGTCGATCCCGCCAGGGTCTAGCGCGTGGAGCGCGGCCTCGCCGAGAACAACGTGGAGCGATGCGCGTTTGCGCGATCCGGCTTCGGTTAGCGTGAGGCATCCCGAGTCGAACACAAAGCTCGCCAGGATGCGGCGGCCGTCAGGTTTCTTCGGCTTCACGCTCCAGTGCAACCGTCCCGCGATCATCAGATGCAAGACGAGCCAGATCCCGCTGTCGAATCCGATCGCGATCCGTTTTCCGATACGCCGCAGGGCCGTAACGGTGTGGCCCTCGGCGGACTGCGGCGACGGGTCCGCGGTGCGCAACAGCGACGGGCCGGCAATCTGAATGCGTTCAAGCGCGTGTCCCTGAATTCGCGATTCCAGCGCTTCGATGTAAACCGTGATGTCCGGCAACTCAGGCACGCGTTATAAAGGATACATGACCGCCGCCGAAGCACAATTGCACATTCGTTATTCCGGCTGGGCCTCTCGAAAGGCGCTGGAGGCAGCGATGGCTCTTCCGTCCGAGCAGCAGACCAAGCCGATGGGCGTTTCGCACGAAAGCATCAGCGGCACGCTGTGCCACACCTACATGGCGGACCGGATCTGGTTCAAACGCACCGTCGAGCCGGATTTGGAAATGCCGCCCTGGAATGTGAACTTTCCCCTTCAAAAGCTCGCGGAGGATTGGCAGGCATTGCAGCAGCGATGGGAAGCGTGGGCGCAATCGCTCGCCGATTCGGATATGGATCGGGTGGTGAAGTTTCGAATGATCACGGTCAACGCGGAAGGCGAAGCTCCGGTGAATCATATCGTTTTGCACGTAGTGAACCACGCGACGCTGCACCGGGGACAAGTGGTCGCGATGCTGCGGCAGTTGGGCGTGAAGCCGCCAACCACGGATTTGATCTTCTACTTGCGCGAACTCAAGACGGGGTCTTAATCAAGCTCCCAGAAGCTGCAAGCCGGCGTCGACGAAAATCACATTTCCGGTTACGCCGCGTCCGAGGTCGCTTGCAAGGAACACGGCAGTATCAGCGACTTCAGCGGGATCGCAGTTCCTTCTTAAGGGCGCACGGGCGGGCGCCTCTTCCAACATGCTACCGATGCCCTTGACGGCCCGCGCCGAAGCCGTCTTCACCGGCCCTGCCGAAATCGCGTTCACGCGAATGTTCGAGGGGCCGAGATCGTTGGCCAGATAACGCACCGCCGCTTCCAGCGCCGCCTTCGCCACGCCCATCACGTTGTAATTCGGGACGACTCGTGTCGAGCCGAGATACGTCAGCGTCATGATTGAGCCGCCCGCTTTCATCAACGGCGCGGCCGCCCGCGCCACGGCGACCAAAGAATACGCGCTGACATCCTGCGCTAGCAAAAACCCTGCCCGCGAAGTCTCGACAAAGGGCCGGCTCAAATCCTCGCGATTGGCGAACGCCACGCTGTGAACCACCGCGTCGAGCTTCCCAAATTCGGCGATTTCCGCCGGTAACTTGGCTAAGTCTTCATCCTTCGTCACGTCGCACTCAAATATCCGAGCTGCGCCGATCTCGCCGCCGAGCTCCTCGACGGCCGCTTTCAATCGCTCATTCTGATACGTCAACAGCACGGCCGCGCCTTCGCGCCGGAATGCTTGCGCGATTGCGTAGGCAAGGCTCCACTTGTTGGCGACGCCCAGGATCAGCGCCGTCTTTCCTTCCAGAAGTTGTGCCATGAAACCGCTATTCTAATTCATGACGACCGGCTGCTTGCTTCAAGCGGCCGCCGTTGACCTTCGATTGGATCTATCCACTCCACTCATGTATGTGAAAGGCGTGGGCCCTGCCCGCGCCGCGATGCTCGAAGCCAAGGGCCTCGCGACGGTGGAGGATCTCCTTACTTACGCTCCGTTTCGCTACGAAGATCGCAGCAACGTGAAGCCGATTGGCGAGCTCGCGCCGGGTGAGATGGCGACGGTGCTGGCCGAGGTTCGATCCGCTAAAGTTTCTGGCTTTCGCCGCCGCAACCTGGGTTTGTTTGAGGCGTCGTTCAAGGATGCTGCCGGAGGCACGCTGCTCGGCAAATGGTTTCACGGCGCGTATCTTGCCGACGTGTTCACGCCTGGATTGCATGTCGCGCTGTTCGGGAAGGTCGAATGGGATTCGTACTCGGGCGGGTTGGTGATGATGCACCCCGAGTACGAAATCCTCACCGGCGAGGAGGAAGGCGACGCGTCAATTCACACAGGCCGCGTAGTTCCGGTTTACGAAGCCGCCGGGAAGGTCACGACGCGCCTATTGCGCAATCTGCTTCACCGGATTCTCGGCTCGATCGATGCGCTGGAAGACCATCTGCCGCGGCATATTCTCGATCAACTGAAGTTGCCGGACCGGTGGACGGCCATTCGAGCGCTCCATTTCCCGCCGGCCGATTCGGACCTGCGGCTTCTGAACGCCTTCCGTTCTCCGGCGCAGTACCGGCTGATCTTTGAGGAGTTTTTCTGGCTGGAATGCGGCTTGGAGTTGAAGCGGGCGAAGGCGCGCCTTTACCCGGGCATCGCCTTTGAGCTGTCGAGCCGCGTTCGAGAGCGAATTCTTGAAATGCTCCCATTCAAGCCCACGGGCGCGCAGAAGCGCGTGTTGAAAGAGATCGCGGACGCGATGGCCCGCCCTCATCCGATGTACCGCCTGCTGCAAGGCGACGTAGGCAGCGGGAAGACGCTGGTGGCCGCGGAGGCCGCGATCGTCGCGATCGAAAACGGCTATCAGGTCGCTGTGCTCGCACCGACGGAGATCCTCGCCACGCAGCACTATCTCTATTTCAAGAAGCTATTCCAGAAGCTCGATTACGTCATCATCCTGCTCACGGGATCGAATACGGCTCGCGAGAAGGCTCAGCTTCGCAAGCTGGTGGGGCATGGATTGGCGAAGGTGGTGGTGGGCACCCACGCGCTGCTCGAACCGGATGTCGAGTTTCACAAGCTCGGCCTCGCCATTGTCGATGAGCAGCATCGCTTTGGGGTCGAGCAGCGCCAGAAGCTGATGGAGAAGGGAAGTCATCCCGACGTGCTGGTAATGACGGCGACTCCGATCCCGCGCACGCTTGCGCTCACCGTTTATGGGGATCTCGACGTGAGCGTGATCGACGAAATGCCTCCGGGACGCAAGCCGATTGTCACCAAGCATGTGGAAGAAGCGCGCATCGAGCAGGTGTATAGCTTCCTGCGCAAGCAGATCGACGCAGGCCGGCAAGCGTATGTGGTTTATCCCGTGATCGAAGAATCGGAGACTCAAGCAATGAAAGCCGCGGCGAAGATGCACGACCATCTTTCGCGGGTGGTTTTTCCGGATTTAAGAGTCGGCCTTCTGCACGGCAAGCTCTCGCCCGATGAAAAGGAAGCGGCGATGGAGAGATTCCAGCGCGGTGAAACGCAGATTCTGGTGTCGACTACTGTGATCGAAGTCGGCGTCGATGTTCCCAATGCTACGGTCATGCTGATCGAGCAAGCGGAGCGCTTCGGCCTGGCGCAGCTTCATCAGCTTCGCGGACGCGTGGGCCGGGGCGGGGAACAGAGCTACTGCATCTTAGTAACTGGCAAGCTGAATCCGGCGGCGAAGGAGCGCATTCGTACATTGGTCGATTCGAATGACGGCTTCTACATCGCGGAGATGGACATGAAGCTGCGCGGTCCTGGTGAATTTTTTGGAACCCGGCAATCCGGGCTCCCGGCGCTTGCTGTCGGAAATATTCTTCGCGACGCTGACATTCTTGAAATCGCGCGGAATGAAGCGGCGGCATTTGTGGCTCACCCTCCTCAGGAGAGCGATCTGCGCGCCGCGATCGCGTACCTTCGCGAGCATTGGCAGAGGCGTTATGGCTTGGTTCTGGTGGGCTGATCCATGCGCATAATTGGAGGCGAGTTCCGTAGCCGTTTGCTCAAGAGCGTTCCTGGCCTCGATACGCGACCCACGCCGGACCGGCTGCGCGAGGCTTTGTTCAACGTTCTTGCTCCGCGCATCGAAGGCGCGGTCTTCGCGGATCTTTACGCGGGAACGGGCGCTGTGGGAATCGAGGCGCTAAGCCGCGGCGCGAGCCGCGCGATCTTCATCGAACAGAATCGGGCGGGAGTACGGGTGATGCGGGAGAATTTAGAATCGCTGGGCTTGATGGCGCGAGCGCAGATCCGGCAAAGCCGCGTGCTGGCGGCGATCGCTTCGCTTTCTGCCGACATCGTCTTTCTCGATCCTCCTTATGCGCTTGAAAACGAGTACGACGTTGTCTTGGAGCGGCTCGGGGCGCGGCCGTTGCCGCTGATCATCGTTCAGCATGCGGCAAGGCAGAAGCTCGCCGATTCTTACGGCACGCACGCGCGTGTTCGCACCTTGAAACAGGGCGACAACTGCCTGAGTTTCTACGAATGACTTAATGGCTGGGCGCGCCAGGACCGAAGAAGAGATACCACGCGGCGATCGCGACCACCACTGCGATCACTACCAGGGTGGGGATCACGATCCAGCGTCCGCGTACCGGCTGCATTTCTTGCGGCCTAGTTCGGGCTCGCCGATGTGGAAGTGCCTTTCGAGTTCGTCAGCGTTACGCTGACGCCGATAACGTCCTGCGCGGCGTTCGCCGGCACCGTGAACGGCGCAGTCAGCATGAACTGGCCTCCATACTGATTCGACGCTGAGCTCGAATACCAGGCTGAATACGCCGATACAAGCTGCACCGCAATCGTGCTC
>JASHRP010000179.1 GCA_030037375.1 Bryobacteraceae bacterium
TCGTTGACGCTGCGGTTTGTCTCCAACATCGATGGCACGGAATTCGTGGGGGCCGTGACGGATCTGGATCCCGCGGAGACGCTGTTCATCGTTTCGTCGAAAACCTTTACGACGCTGGAAACGATGACCAATGCGGCAACGGCGCGCGCTTGGTCGGTCAAGGCGTTTGGCGGTGACGAGAAATCGGTAGCGAAGCACTTCGTAGCGGTGTCGACCAATGCGGCGGAGGTAGCGAAGTTCGGCATCGACACCGAGAACATGTTCGGCTTCTGGGATTGGGTGGGCGGCCGTTATTCGATGGATTCCGCGATCGGCCTGTCGACAATGATCGCTGTCGGCGGCGCGCACTTCCAGGCAATGCTTGATGGATTCCACCAGATGGATGAGCATTTCCGCACCGCGCCATTCGATCGCAATCTCCCCGTTCTACTGGGCATGCTCGCTGTCTGGAACACGAACTTCCTCGACGCCGAGACCGTGGCGGTCCTGCCCTACGAGCAGTATTTAAAGCGGTTTCCGGCCTATCTGCAGCAGTTGACCATGGAGAGCAATGGCAAGCATGTCACGCTCGACGGCAAGGACGTCGCCTACAAAACTGGTCCTATTTATTGGGGCGAGCCGGGGACCAACGGGCAGCATTCGTTCTACCAGCTTATTCACCAGGGCACGCGGCTGATCCCATGCGACTTCATCGCCTTTGTGGACCCGTTGAAACCGCTGGGGCAGCATCACGACATCCTGATCGCCAATGTGCTGGCGCAGTCCGAGGCTTTGGCATTCGGAAAAACAGCCGCGCAGGTGAAGGCGGAGGGTACTCCGGACTGGCTGGCGCCGCATCGGGTCTTCGAAGGCAATCGCCCGTCGAACACAATCTTTGCGCAACGCTTGACGCCGGAGACGCTGGGCAAGCTGGTCGCGCTTTACGAGCACTCCGTGTTCACGCAGGGCACGATATGGGGCATCGATTCCTTCGATCAGTGGGGAGTGGAGCTGGGGAAGGTCCTTGCGAAACGGATCATTCCCGAGTTGTCCAGCAAGACCGATCCCGCGGCAAATCACGACAGCTCAACAGCCAACCTGATCCGGAGATATCGCGAAAACAAGAGTTAGATCCGAGCGTCAAGCATTTTATAGAAAGGAACATCGTTTATGCGGATCGGAATGGTCGGGCTTGGAAGAATGGGCGCCAACATGGCACGAAGACTTCTGCGCGGAGGTCACGAGTGTGTGGTCTTCGATATGTCGGCGAAGGCGGTGGAGGAACTGGTTCACGAAAAGGCGACCGGCGCGGCGAGCCTCGCGGACCTGGTGAAGAAAATCCAAAAACCTCGGGCCATATGGCTGATGGTGCCGGCTGCCGTCGTCGATCAGTCGATCGCTAGTCTAGCGCCGCTGCTCGAAACGGGTGACACGATCATTGACGGCGGGAATTCCTATTACATTGACGACATCCGGCGGGCGAAGGAACTTTCAGCGAAGGGCGTCCACTACGTCGACGTCGGGACCAGCGGAGGGGTGTGGGGCCTGGAGCGTGGTTATTGCATGATGATCGGCGGCGAGGATGACGCCGTCAAGAGCCTCGATCCGATTTTCCAACGGCTCGCGCCTGGGCCGGGGGACATCCCTCGAACGCCGGGACGCGAAAAGATCGAAGGCACGGCGGAGTCCGGCTACCTGCACTGCGGGCCGAACGGCGCGGGACATTTCGTAAAGATGGTCCATAACGGAATCGAATACGGCGTAATGGCGGCTTATGCGGAAGGACTGGCCATTCTGCGCGAGGCCAACGCCGGCAAGGCGACGACTGCAATAGACGCAGAGACTGCGCCACTGCGTCATCCCGAACATTACCAATATGAGCTGAACTTGCGCGACGTCGCCGAAGTGTGGCGGCGCGGCAGCGTGGTGGCATCGTGGCTGCTGGATTTGACTGCGGCTTCGCTGGTTGACGATCCCGCGCTTTCGAAATTCGCGGGTCGGGTTTCAGATTCCGGCGAAGGGCGCTGGACCATCACCGCGGCGATCGATGAAGGCGTGCCAGCGCACGTTCTGTCCGCGGCGCTCTATGAACGATTCAGCTCACGCGGCGAGGCGGATTATGCGGACAAGCTGCTCTCGGCGATGCGCTACCAGTTCGGCGGCCACTTAGAGAAGGCCCAAGAAAAAGACAAGGCTCCGGGGAAACAGGCCGCGTAAGGAGGAAACGCCATGAATAATCTCCATTCGGACGCTTTCGTTTTCTTCGGCGCCACCGGCGACCTCGCGTACAAGAAGATCTTCCCGTCGCTTCATGCGATGGTGAAACGCGGCAATCTCAATGTGCCCGTGATCGGCGTTGCAAAAGAGGGCTGGAATTTCGCTCAATTCCGCGCGCGGGCGGCCGACAGCATCGAGAAGCACGGCGGCGTGGATCGCGCCGCTTTTGACAAACTCTGCGGCCTGCTGCGGTACGTAGACGGCGATTACAAGGACCCGGCCACGTTCCAGGCAATTAAAAGAGAGCTTGGCGCCGCCGAGCATCCGGCCCACTATCTGGCGATTCCGCCTGTACTGTTCGGACTGGTTGTGGAGCAACTCGGCAAGGCCGGGGCGTCGGAGGGCGCGCGAGTGATCGTGGAGAAGCCGTTCGGAACCGATCTCGCCTCGGCGCGAACGCTGAATCGAATTCTGTTGGGGACTTTCGATGAAGGGTCCATCTTTCGCATCGACCATTACCTCGGTAAACGGCCGGTGAATAGCATGTTCTTCGCGCGGTTCGCAAACTCCTTTCTCGACCCGCTCTTGAACCGGACCCATGTGGAAGATGTGCAGATTACGATGGCGGAGGATTTCGGAATTCAGGGCCGCGGGGCTTTCTACGATCAGACCGGCACGATCCGCGACGTCGTGCAGAACCACCTGTTTCAGGTGCTCGCGAATCTGGCGATGGAACCGCCGGTTCGGACGGACAGCGAGTCGGTGCGGGATGAGAAGGTGAAGGTCCTCCAGGCGATCGAGCCTCTTAGAGCGGAGGATGTAGTGCGCGGGCAGTTTCGAGGCTATCGATCGGAAAAGGGCGTCACGCCGGAGTCCAAAACGGAGACTTTCGTGGCGCTGCGGCTCGGAATCAACTCCTGGCGCTGGAAAGGCGTTCCTTTTTATATCCGGGCCGGGAAATGCATGCCTGTCACATGCACCGAGATGATGATCCGGCTGCGGCGCCCGCCCGACATCTTCCACGGCGCCGGCGGTATTCAACCGAATCATTTTCGTTTCCGGATCAGTCCGGATGTGACGATCGCGCACGGCCTGATGGTTAAATCGCCCGACGCCGCATTCTCCGGCGAGGAGGTGGAGCTGGTGGCGCTCGAGCACGGGAGCGCAAACGAAATGGATGCCTACGAGCGCGTGCTCGGCGACGCCATGGAGGGGGATGCGACCCTTTTCGCGCGCGAGGACTACGTCGAAGAGGCGTGGCGCATCGTCGATCCGGTGCTGCAGGCTGGCACTCCGGTGCATGAGTATGAGCCCGGTACGTGGGGGCCGGCGGAAGGGCATCTAAGAATATCGCCGGCCGACGGGTGGAATGATCCGGTTGTAAAACCGGCAACTGTGATTCCGGGGATGCGCGCCGCATGACATCCGAATTGAGCGTGGAAGTTTCGGATACCGTCGACGCGGTGGCGAACAGAGCGGCGCAGGCGATTGCCGCCATCGCAAAAGAAGCGATAGAAGCTCGGGGCAAATTTCTGTTCGCCGTGAGCGGCGGTCACACTCCGTGGCTGATGCTGCGCGAGTTGGCTGCGTTGCAGATTCCATGGCGGTCGATGAGGGTGTTTCAGGTCGACGAGCGTGTAGCGCCGGCGGAGCACGCGGACCGAAATCTAACTCACCTCAAAGAGAACCTGCTCGAACATGCGCCGATTGCTCCCGAACAGATATTCGCGATGCCGGTCGAAGCCAAGGATCTCGACCGCGCCGCGTCAGAGTACGCGCAAACGCTCCAGCGCGAATGCGGATCCCCGGCCGTGCTGGATCTGGTTCACCTCGGTCTTGGTCCCGATGGGCACACTGCCTCGCTGGTGCCGGGCGATCCGGTGCTGAACGTGCGTGACAAAGACGTGGCCCTGAGCGGACCCTACCAGGGCAGACGCCGCATGACGCTGACATATCCTGCGGTCAATCGCGCTCGCCAAGTGCTATGGGTGGTGACCGGCGCGGAAAAAGTGCAAATGCTCGATCGGTTGATTCATCATGACCAAGGGATTCCGGCGGGCCGAGTCCACTGCGAGAAGTTGCTGGTGCTGGCGGATGCCGCGGCGGTTGGACGGAGTTGGAGGAGAGCCTAAATGCGCGTGGGAATAGCGACCGATCATGGCGGGTTTGAGTTGAAGGAGGACCTGAAGTCGTATTTGCGCGGCTTGGGACATGTCGTCGTCGATTATGGTGCGCGAGAGCTCAAGCCAGGCGACGACTATCCCGATTTCGTCATCCCGTTGGCGCAGGCTGTGGCTGCGGGAAAGGTGGACCGCGGCGTCGCGGTGTGCGGAAGCGGCGTCGGCGCCTCGGTTTGTGCGAATAAAATTTCCGGCGTACGTGCTGGCTTGGTGCAGGACCACTACTCGGCGCACCAGGGTGTGGAACATGACGACATGAACATCCTGTGCATGGGCGGGCGCGTGGTCGGTCCGCTCGCTGCTCGAGACCTGGTCGATGCGTTTCTTGCCGCCAGCTTCACGGGAGAGGAACGGCACATGCGGAGACTTGGAAAAGTGGCCGCGCTCGAGCCCGCTCAAAGAGCCGCAGAAGAAATGCCGGCGTTAAGCTCGTGATCGGGCGCGGCCAGAGCTACCCACCCGGATCGAAGATCGGCCGGCATGGGACGAACTTCAGCCTCTACTCACGCGCCGCGACCAGGGTTGAATTGCTGTTGTTCGATCACGAGGATGACGCGATTCCGGCCCGGGCAATCGATCTCGACGCCGTGTCGAACCGCTCGTACCACTACTGGCACGTCTTCGTCCGAGATATCAAGGCTGGCCAATTATACGGATATCGCGTCCACGGGCCGTGGGACCCGGCGAATGGACAGAGGTTCGATGCGAGCCATATTTTGCTGGACCCATACGCGCGCGCCGTGGCGGTTCCCGCTGGCTATAGCCGGACGCCGGGTGCGCCAGCCATGAAGAGCGTCACCATCGATTCCCGCGATTACGACTGGGAAGGCGACCGGCCTCTACAACGGCCGGCCTCTCACACGGTGATTTACGAAATGCACGTGCGAGGTTTCACGCGGCATCCCAACTCCGGCGTCGCCGAGAACCTCCGCGGCACATATCGAGGGGTGATCGAGAAGATTCCGTACCTTCAACAGCTCGGGATCACGGCGGTGGAGTTACTGCCTGTGTTCCAGTTCGATGCTCACGACGCTCCGCGCGGGCTGAAGAACTATTGGGGCTACGCGCCGGTTTCGTTCTTCGCCCCCCATCGGGCTTACAGCTCCTGCCAGGATGCGGGCGGGCCGGTCCATGAGTTTCGCGACATGGTGAAAGCGCTGCATCGCGCAGGCATCGAAGTCATCCTCGACGTGGTCTTCAACCACACCGCCGAGGGAGACCATACAGGCCCGACCTTCAGCTTTCGTGGAATCGATAACAACACTTATTACATCCTCGGCTCCGACCGTTCGCGCTACGCGAATTACAGCGGGACCGGAAACACGGTGAACGCGAATCACCCGGTGGTGCGACGCATGATCGTAGACAGTTTGCGTTACTGGGTGCAGGAGATGCACGTCGACGGCTTCCGCTTCGATCTGGCGTCGATTCTGGATCGTGACGAGTCAGGCCGGCCGATGCTGGATCCTCCAGTGCTATGGGACATCGAGTCCGACCCGGCGCTCGCCGGGACGAAGCTGATCGCCGAGGCCTGGGATGCCGCGGGGCTCTATCAGGTCGGGAGCTTTGCGGGGGATAGCTGGCGTGAGTGGAACGGGCAGTTCCGTGACGACGTGCGTAGTTTCTCCCGAGGCGACGACGGATCCGTCGGGCGCGTCGCGGACAGACTGCTGGGCAGTCCGCAAATCTATGGGCGCAAGGAGCGCGAGCCGGAGGTCAGCGTGAACTTTGTCACCTGCCACGACGGATTTACGCTGAACGATCTGGTCTCCTACGGCGCGAAGCATAACGACGCGAACGGCGAATCGAACCGCGACGGCACGGACGATAACCGAAGCTGGAACTGCGGGGTCGAGGGGCCATCCGCCGACGCCGCGGTGGAAACGCTACGTCAGCGGCAAATCCGGAATTTGCTGTGCTGCACGATGATTTCGCTGGGCATGCCGATGATCACCATGGGCGATGAAGTCCGGCGCACGCAAGGCGGGAATAACAACGCGTATTGCCAGGACAACGAGACCAGCTGGTTCGACTGGTCTCTGGTTTCGAAACATCCCGGTTTGCTACGTTTCGTCCAGCTCTTGATCGCGCGCCGTCTCGCGCGCGATATGGCCGAGGAGCCAGGCTCGGAACCCCTCATTCACCTTCTCCGCGAATCCGAGAAGTCGTGGCACGGCGTGAAACTGAATCAGCCCGACTGGAGCCATTCGTCGCACAGCATCGCGCTGACCGCGGAGATCCTCAAGAACCGGGTCTTCATTCACTGGATGTTCAACGCCTGGCGGGAGCCGCTCGATTTCGAGCTGCCGAAGGAATGCGGGCAGTGGAAGCGTTGGATCGATACCGGTCTCGAGCCTCCCGAGGACATCGTCATATGGGAGGAGGCGCAGCCTGTCCTCGATGGGTCCTATCGGGCGGCTCCTCATTCGGTAGTGGTGTTGTTTTCATCGATTCCTCGACAGCCGCTTTCCGCGGCCGCGCGGATTAGAAGATAGACGAAACAGGAGGCCTGAAGTGAACGACGGCCATGTGACCCGCGATCTCCCGATAGTCGTTGTCGTCGGTGGCGGCTTTGGCGGACTGGCGGCGGCAAAGGCGCTCAAACGAGCTCCCGCGCGTGTTGTCGTGATCGACCGCACGAACCACCACGTTTTTCAGCCGCTGCTTTACCAGGTCGCCACGTCGATCCTCACTCCCGGTCAGATTGGCTCTCCCATCCGCGGCATCCTCCGGAATCAGCCCAATACCAGTGTCCTCATGGGCGAGGTAATTGCGGTAGACCTCGCGGAACGGTGCGTCGTGGTTGACTGCTTGGATCGCGATCGCGTGCGTGTTCACTACGATTATCTCATCCTCGCTACGGGCGCCTCGCACAATTACTTCGGTCACAAGGAGTTTGAAAAGTACGCGCCAGGTTTGAAAAACCTTGCTGACGCCGTCGCTGTCCGAAATAAAGTGCTGCGAGCATTCGAGCAGGCGGAGGGAGAAGAGGACCCGGCCCGCCACCGCGAATTGTTGACGTTCATCCTGGTCGGCGCGGGCCCTACCGGCGTGGAAATGGCAGGCGCGATCGCGAGTCTCTGCCGGATCACTCTTCGATCGGAATTCCGCCGTATCGACCCGGCGTCGGCGCGGATCGTGTTGATCGACGTGGGTTCGCGTATTCTCGGATCCTTCTCCGAGGACCTCTCCGCCGCGGCCCATAAGCAGCTTGAGGAACTCGGAGTCGAAGTGTTGCTCGGGCAGGGCGTCGAGCACGTCGACGAGGAGGGGGTAATAGTTGCCGGGAAGCGCATCAAGAGCAAGACGGTAATCTGGACGGCCGGCGTTACCCCCTCACCTGCGGGAACTTGGCTGAATGCAGAGACCGACCGAAGCGGGCGGGTGCGAATCGCAAAAGATCTCACAGTACCAGGCCACGCCGAGATCTTCGTCGTCGGCGATACGGCGACTCTGGATCACGACGGCAAACCGCTCCCCGGGGTGGCACAGGTCGCGATCCAGCAGGGGCGTTATGCGGGTCGCTTAATCCGCCGCCGTCTCGAGGGCAAGGCCATGCTGAAGCCTTTCCGCTACTTCGACAAAGGCAACATGGCCGTGGTTGGAAGGGGCTACGCTATTTTGCAGACCCGCGTCTTCCGCACCAGCGGTTTTCTCGCGTGGCTTGCCTGGGCCGGAGTGCACCTGCAGTTTCTGGCGCAGTCCAGCTTGCGTGTCAGCGTCTTTGTGCAGTGGGTTTGGACCTACCTGACTGGACAGCGCGGTTCGGTCCTGATCGTAAATCACCTCAGCGGTTCACACACGGAGGCCAAGACCGAGCCGGTGCCTCTGCAATCGAGTGAGCCGGTCCAAAGCTCGGTGTAGCTCGCTCCTAGCCGGGTCCCAAACTCGGCGAACCCGTCACGTCATCTTCTGCGACTGACGGCAGTCCACCCGATGGCTGAGTCAACAGATCGCCTTTTGTCATATAAAACGACAAGCGATCGCAAACGTCCTCGGTATTAACTACCTTTTCCATCTGTCTTTTCCTATATGTTTGGCGCGTCGAAGCCTTACGGCATCGAGCGTGCCTCTAATAGTGATATGAGACGCACCTCCTCTAATGTCACGAAAACGGCGGCGCTTGCCGCGCTTATCGGCTGCTTTTCAGTCTTGGGCCATGCTCAGGCGCTCAACGATCCAGAGGGGCCATGGCCGAACCGGCCATACTTGTTTGGCGATTGGGGCGGAGAGCGAACGAGGCTGGCCGATCAGGGCCTGACGTTCAGTTTCATCTCGGTCAACGACTTCCTTGTCAACCAGAGAGGCGGCGACGCCAACTGGAGCCGTGTGCGCGCCACCGCCGACTTCGACTTCGGCAAAGCCGAACTGGTACCAGGATTGACGTTTCACATCACCGGCCTGTGGCAGACCGGCGGCAACATGGGCGCGTATATCGGCAGCAGCGCCAACCCCAGCAGTCTCGTGAGCGCCAACACCGCGCGGCTCGACTCCTGGTGGTTTGAGCAGGCGCTGCTGAATAACAAGCTCTATGTGCGGGTCGGACAGTTCGCGGGCCTGGACTTCTATGGAGTTCAAGCGGATGGAGGTTCTTACATTCTTGAGCCTCTCGGATATGCCATCGGAAATCTGTTCCCCGCAACCTACGAATCGTTCGACCCGGCGGGCACTCCCGCAGCGGAAATCCGCATCGTCCCTTCGCGCCACTTCTATTGGAAGGGGGCAATCTTCTCCGGCAACCGGAACCCATATGGGGACGACACGACCGGATTTAACTTCCGCTTTAAGGATTCGCCGGTGGTAGCCACGGAGGTTGGATATAACTTCGAGCCGCCATCCTCAAGCGGAGTTCAAACCTATCCCGGAACTTACAAGGTGGGCGCAACGGTTAACCCGGGCGAGTTCTCCAACATAGTGACCGGCACTCAGAATCAGACTAACTACCTGGTGTATATCATGGCCAACCAGCGAATCTACCGGCCCGACGCGGGGAGCGAGCGCGGGCTTGACGTAAACTTCGCGTACGATTGGACCCCTGGCCAATTCACGCGGGACTATTCGCAGGTGACCGGTGGGCTTCGATACCACGGGCTTGTTCCGCGCCGCGAACGGGACACGCTGTCTGTCGGGGTGGTTTACACCAGGATCAGCCCGACTCTAAATCAGGCGTACGCGGATGCCGGGTTGCCCCTGTTCGGCAGCGAAAAGGCAGTGGAGGTCAACTATGCGGTGAAAGTCTCGCGACGGTTCACATTCCAGCCGGTGGTGCAGCATTTCTTCGATACGGGCGCGAACCCGTTCGGCCGCACTTCCACGGTCGCCGGTTTCCGCACGGCCTTCAGCCTTTAAGGACAAAGCGCTATGAAAACTCGTAAGCAGACCTTCGATCAGATCAAGGATAGAGCGTTCGATGTGTGCGTGATTGGAGGAGGCGCCTCCGGGGCGAGCTGTGCGCTCGACGCGCAACTGCGGGGCCTGAGAACCGTGCTCGTCGAGGCCAGCGACTTCGCTTCGGGCAGCTCCACTGCGTCCACCAAGTTGGCGCACGGGGGTGTTCGATATTTGCAGGAAGCTGTCACCGATCTGGACGTTCAGCAATATCACCTGGTCGAAGATGCTCTGCGCGAGCGGGGGCTGATGCTGCGGAGCGCGCCACAAATCACCCGAACGGTGGAGTTTCTCGTCCCCTGCTTCAGCCATTTCGATCAGTTCTACTACGGCCTCGGAATGAAGATGTACGACTGGATTTCCGGCAAGTCTAGCCTGCTCCCCAGCCGGATGTTGACGCGCGAGGAGGCCCTCTTCCGCATGCCGGCGATGCAGTCGAAGGGCCTGACCGGGGCCGTGGCCTACGCGGATGGACAATTCGACGACGCCCGATATGGCGTTGCCCTGGTGGAGACATTCGACGGTTTGGGCGGCGCCGCTTTGAACTACGCTCGAGTGACGGAGTTCGAAAGGCGCGCCGACGGGATCATCGCGGCTGCAATGGTAACGGACCAGGTTTCAAAGCAGGCTTTTCGTATCGCAGCTCGCTCCTTCGTCAATGCGACCGGAGCGTTTTCCGATGTCATACGGCAGCTTGCCTCGTCGAAAGTCTCGCCGCGCATGTCCCCCAGCAAAGGCGTGCACATCCTTTTTCCCCTGGATGGTTTTCCGGAGAACGACGCGCTCCTGGTTCCCAGAACTGAGGACGGCCGCGTGATTTTCGCAGTTCCGTGGAATGGGCGTCTACTGGTCGGCACCACTGACACGGGCTACACACCCGGGGAGGAGATGGTGGTGACCCGGCAGGAGATCGAGTACCTGTTGCGCCAACTTAATCCGTACCTGGGCTCGCCCCTTCGCGCGGATCAGATGGTGAGCGGCTACGCGGGCGTTCGCCCACTGGTGGCGGCCCAAGGAGTGAAAGACACCAAGAAGCTGATCCGCGACGATGAGGTGGAGTTCGATGCGGAGAGCGGCCTGATTAGCATTCTCGGCGGGAAATGGACGACGCACCGGCTGATGGGGGAGCAAACTATCGATAAAGTTCAGGAATATCTCGGAGAGCCCAAAACTCCTTCGCGAACGCCTGAGCATCCGCTGAGCGGTTCCGCCGACTACCGCTGGGACTACTGGGAGACGCTCTCTAGCGAGTTTCGTTTGCCCGCCGCAACGGCACAGCACCTGGCCCATAAGTACGGAACGGCAGCGCGGTCCGTCTTGGAATTGGCCGGGATCGATCCCTCGCTTGCCCTGCCGCTGGTCGAAGGCGAGGCGCCGATTCGCGCTCAGGTGGTGTATGCCGCGCGGCACGAGATGGCTCGTACCCTCGAAGACGTTCTCGCCCGCCGGATCGGCCTACAACTAATCGGTTGGCGTCTGGCCATTCGTGCAACTCCTGCCGCCGCCGCGCTGCTTGGCCATGAGCTCGGGTGGAGCGCGGCGGAGGAAGCCGCGGCCACGGATCAGTACGTTGGCAAAGTCAACCATCTGCTGGAGGCCGCGGGTCAGGAGCCTGAGCCCTCGCTATCACAAACAGGCGAACTCGTTTTGGAAAGGAGCTAAGAGTGTCTACATATATTGGAGCAATCGATCAAGGGACCACCAGCACCAGGTTCATCGTGTTTGACCGCGCGGGGCGGATTGTGTCGGTAGCGCAGAAAGAACACGAGCAGATTTTCCCGCAACCCGGATGGGTGGAGCACGATGCCGGCGAGATCTGGCAGCGGACGCAAGAAGTGATCGAGGCGGCCATGAAGCAGAAGGGTCTCCGCCCAGGTGACTTGGCGGCCGTCGGTATCACCAACCAGCGTGAGACCACGGTGCTGTGGGATCGAACGACGGGGCAGCCGGTTCACAACGCGCTGGTCTGGCAGGACACTCGGGTTAGCTCGTATGTCGCGGAATTGGAGCGCAAGAATGGACCCGACCGGCTCCGGGCCAAGACCGGGCTGCCGCTGGCCACTTATTTCAGTGGCTTGAAGATTCGCTGGGTGCTGGATAACGTTCCCGGCTTACGCAAGCGCGCCGAAGCGGGTGAAATTCTCTTCGGCAACATCGACGCGTACCTCCTTTGGAAGCTGACGGGCGGACCGCGGGGAGGGATTCACCTCACGGACTGCACCAATGCCAGCCGCACCCAACTGATGAATCTCCAAACCTTGGATTGGGACGACGAACTGATCGAGGTGATCGGCGTGCCGCGTCAGATCCTGCCCAAGATTGCGGCCAGCAGCGAGGTGTATGGCAACGCCACTCTCGATTCCCTGAAGGGCGTGCCCGTCGCCGGCATCCTGGGCGATCAGCAGGCGGCTCTTGTGGGGCAGACGTGCTTTCGATCCGGTGAAGCGAAGAATACTTACGGCACCGGCTGTTTTCTGCTGATGAACACCGGTGAGAAACCAGTTCAATCCAAATTTGGCCTTCTCACCACCGTGGCATACAGGCTCGGGAAGGAACCAGCCTCCTACGCGCTCGAAGGGAGCATCGCCATCACCGGAGCGCTGGTGCAGTGGGTTCGCGATAACTTCGGGCTGATCGGGAAGAGCTCCGATATCGAGACCCTGGCCCGCACGGTAAAGGACAACGGCGGCGTCTATTTCGTCCCGGCTTTCTCCGGGCTGTATGCGCCTTATTGGAAGTCGAGCGCGCGGGGAGTTATCGCGGGTCTTACCCGTTACACCAACAAGGGACATCTTGCACGAGCCGTGCTGGAGGCCACGGCATTCCAGACCCGTGAAGTTGTCGAGGCGATGGAAAAAGATTCCGGAATCGCGCTCGACACACTACGCACGGACGGCGGCATGGTGGAAGACGAGCTGCTGATGCAGTTCCAAGCCGACATTATCGAGCGTCCGGTCGTGCGGCCGGTAGTGCGAGAGACAACCGCGCTGGGCGCAGCCTACGCCGCCGGACTCGCGGTTGGCTACTACAAGAATCTCGAAGACCTTCGCTCGCAATGGGCCATCGACCGCACCTGGCAACCCCATATGGAATCTCAACAGAGGGAAGCCATGTACAGCTCGTGGAAGAAGGCGGTTACTCGTTCGTTTGACTGGCTCGATTCGGCGGCATAAAGGAAACCAAGATGGGCACAAAATGTTTCGGTGAATTCGTGGGGACCGCGGTCCTCATTCTCTTGGGCGACGGCGTCGTGGCGAACGTGCTGCTCAAGAAGTCCAAAGCGCAGGGGGCGGGTTGGATTGCGATTGCCGCCGGCTGGGCTTTTGCAGTTGTCTTCGGAGTGTTCGCCGCCATTGCATGCGGCAGTCCGGACGCGGCTCTCAACCCTGCGGTCACCTTCGGAATGGCGATTGAGAGCGGCGATTTCTCCAAGTTTGTCCCCTTCTTCGTGGCGCAGGTGTTGGGGGCCATGGCGGGAGCGTTCCTGGTGTGGCTGCACTTCCTCCCTCACTGGCGAGAGACGGAGGATCCGGGCACAAAGTTGGCCTGCTTCTCAACCATGCCGGCCATTCGAATCTTTGGGGCGAACTTGCTCAGTGAAATCATAGGCACATTTGTGCTCCTGGTCGGCGTCGCCGTGATTTTCTCGAAGAGAGTCGCGATCGGTGGCCCCGTCGCTGGCCTCGGGCCGTTTCTAGTGGGCGTGTTGGTGTGGGCGATTGGCTTGTCTCTGGGTGGAACCACCGGTTATGCGATCAATCCGGCGCGCGATCTGGGACCCCGCATTGTCCATTCGCTTCTCCCCCTCGGCAAGAAGATGGGCTCCGGTTGGAGCTACGCCGCTGTGCCGGTGATCGGTCCTCTGATAGGCGCGGGCGTCGCCGGCTTGTTCGTTCGGCTTGCGCATCTTTAGAGCCAGTGGGTTGACGGCGGAACAAAATGACGATCGTTAGCGCCGATCGGCATATATGCGCGGGCTCTGGATCGAGGGCAAAATCGTAGTTGCCCCAGATCGCGAAAAGCCGCGGTAGGTGCTCGCCCCTAACGAATTGCAAACGGCTGACCGGCCCAGTGCATTGAAACGGCGTTGCGGACTGGATGGTCTAA
>JASHRP010000180.1 GCA_030037375.1 Bryobacteraceae bacterium
GCACAATGAATCAGGTGGGCGGGGTGATCGGAGCGTTCGCGCTGGGATGGTTCGTGCGCCGCTCGGGTTTCGCTCCGGTGCTGGCCGCTTGCTTCGGCCTCGCCTGCCTGGCGATCGCGCTGATCGGGCAGCCATGGCTGCCAGCCGCTCTCTTGTTCGTGGTCGTTTTTGCCGCAGGTTTCGGAGTCACCGGAGGCCAAGCCGGCATCAACGCGCTCACGGGCACCTACTATCCGACGGACCTGCGCTCGACCGGCCTCGGCGCGGGCCTGGGCATCGGCCGCGTAGGATCGATCGTCGGACCGGAGCTCGCCGGCGACCTGCTCGGTCGGCACTGGACTAACGAGCAACTTTTCTACGCCGCCGCCCTGCCCGCCCTGTCCTCGTCGCTGATCATGCTCGCAATGCGCTGGGTGCTCCGTCCTTCACCGCAGGCCTCGCTGATCGGCGCGCCGGAGCAACCGGTTGCGAAGACTCAGACAATTTCTTGATAAGTGCGCCCTAAAGGTTCTTTGCGTTCCGATACTTACCGTTTAATCTCGCGTATCGCGAACCTTCCTCTCCGCTAGACTTCAACCGTAGTTAACTTCGTGGCCACGAAGCGTTGATTTGCGGTGATGCTGAACTTCCGCCGGATAGCGATATTTGCCGAGCGGAAGAACTTGAGGATCGATCCTTATCGATCCGGCGGCGGATGAGTACGCCGGCCGGACATCAGAGGCCGAATCTCCGAACAGCTCCGGCATCGGGAAGAGATGAACTTTCGAAGCGGGAATATCAGCGAGGCCAGCCAGCCGAAGGGGGCCCCCGCGAGAAAGAGGTTCGAATCATTGGCGGGCCAGCACGCACGGCGATAAGTCCGAGAGCCCTGGCCCGTCCCAACGTGTCCGTCCCAACGACTACAGCACAAGTGCGTCCGCGCGACTAAAATGGGTTGGAATGTATCGCCGCGAGTTTCTGGGGGCAATAGGTGCGGCGGCGTTCGTATCCCAACTCGGCCGCGGCCAAAACGCCTGCCCGGCGCCTGCATCAAAACCCGACTACACACTCAATATTGGCCCGGTCACCGTCGAGCTCGCTCCCAAGAAAATCGTCAAAACTACCGGCTTTAACGGCATCTCGCCCGGCCCGCTCCTGCGCCTGAAGGAAGGCAAGCCGGTAACCATCGACGTCGTGAATCAAGGCTCGTCCGAGGAGCTGGTGCACTGGCACGGCCTGCATATTCCATCGAATGTCGACGGCTCCATGGAAGAAGGCACGCCGATGATTCCGCCCAAGGGCTGCCTGCGCTACACCTTCACGCCCACGCCGAGCGGCACGCGCTGGTATCACAGCCACGTCTCCGCGATGCGTAATTTGAATCGCGGAACCTACAGCGGGCAGTTCGGACTCATGTACGTCGAACCCGCCAACGACCCCGGCGCGTACGATCAGGAGATCTTTCTCGCCTTTCGCGAATGGGACCCGTTCATGAGCGGCGGCGACGATGGCATCGAGGTCGCGTACAAATATTTTTCGATCAACGCTCACATGCTCGGCGCGGGCGAGCCGATTCGAGTAAAACAGGGCCAGCGTGTTCTGTTTCGCATCCTCAACGCCAGCGCGACCCTTCACCGGCGCATCGGATTCTCGGGCCATTCATTCGAAGTGATCGCGCTAGATGGAAACCCGATCGCCGCGCCGAAGACCGTCGAAGCGCTGGAGCTAGGCCCGGCGGAGCGGATCGATGCGATCGTGCAAATGAACAATCCGGGCGTGTGGATTCTCGGGGCGGACAACGATCGCGATCGGCAGGCCGGAATGGGCATCGTGGTCGAATACGCGGATCAAAGCGGCCCGCCGCGCTGGATTCCGCCGAACGGCAAGTGGGATTACACAGTTTTCGGCTCCTCGCCTTCCGGGCCCGATCCGGAAGCCGAGCGCGTCCCGCTGGTGATTCAGAAAAAGTTCGCGGGTTCGCGCTGGGTCGACAATTGGACCATCAACGGAAAAATGTTTCCGAAGACCGATCCGATTTTGGTCAAAGCCGGGCAGCGTTATCGGCTCGTGTTCGACAATCGCAGCGACGAAGCGCACCCGGTCCACCTGCATCGCCACACGTTCGAGATCCGTAGCATCGCTGGCGTCGCGACCTCGGGTGTCCGCAAAGATGTCGTGGTTATCCCGATGATGAGCAAGACGGAAGTCGACGTGGTCGCGAACAACCCCGGCCTGACGCTATTTCACTGCCATCAGCAGATGCACATGGACTACGGCTTCATGACGCTGATGAAGTACGTATAGAGCTGTCAGCCGTCAGTGCCCTTCGGCTTCCAGAAACCGCTCGGCTTCAATCGCCGCCATGCAGCCCGCGCCGGCGGCCGTGATCGCTTGGCGATAGATGCGATCCTGAACGTCGCCCGCGTGGAACACGCCGGGGATATTCGTCCGCGCGCCGCCTTTCGAAAGGATGTAGCCGTCTTCGTCCAGATCGATTTGGCCGACGAATGCTTTCGTGTTGGGGATGTGGCCGATGGCGACGAAGAATCCGTCGACGTCCTGTTCCCACTCGCGATTCGTCGAGAGATCGCGCAAGCGCACGCTAGTCACTAAATTCTGGGACGGATCGAGGATATCCTCGACCACAGTATTGAGCAGAAATTTGATCTTCGGATTCGCGCGCGCCCGGTCCAGCATGATTTTCGACGCGCGGAACTGCTCACGTCGATGGACCAGCGTCACTTCGGAGCCGAAGCGGGTCAGGAAGTTCGCTTCCTCCATGGCCGAGTCGCCGCCGCCTATGACCATGATCTTGCGCTCCTTGTAGAAGGGCCCATCGCAGGTCGCGCAGGAGCTGACGCCGCGACCCACCAGCTTCTGCTCATTCGGCAATCCGAGCCAGCGCGCCGATGCCCCGGTGGCGATAATCAGCGTGCGCGTTTCCTCCCAATTGCCGTCGATCGAAATGCGGAAGGGGCGCTTGGAAAGATCGGCCTGGTCCACGGAGCCCCAAACATATTCGGCGCCGAATCGCTCGGCCTGCTTCTTGATGTTTTCGACCAGGTCAGGCCCCATCACGCCTTCGGGAAAGCCCGGAAAATTCTCTACTTCGGTAGTGATCGAAAGCTGGCCGCCGGGTTCGTGGCCGATGCTGACCAAGGGCTGCAATCCGGCTCGCGCGGTGTACACAGCCGCGGTGTTTCCCGCGCAGCCGGAGCCCAAAATGATGACGTTTCGCACAGTTTTCCTATGGTAACAAGCAGACTACCGGTTAGATGCGCTAGGACAGCAGATGATTCGCGAGGAACGCGCACACATAGGCCAAGCCGGTCATGTACGCGAACTGCACAGCGGGCCATTTCCATCCGCTGGTTTCGCGCCGGACCACGGCGACGGTCGACATGCACTGCATCGCGAAAGCGAAAAATACCAGCAGCGCGAATGCGCCGCCGGGAGTGAGATCGTGGTGAACGGCTTGTTGCAGCGTCGATGAGTGTTCATCGCCTTCGACGCCGTAAATCGTCCCAAGCGTGCTGACGATGGTCTCGCGCGCCGCGAGGGAAGTAATCAGGCCGATGCCGATCTTCCAGTTGAACCCCAAGGGACGAATCGCGGGCTCAATGGTGTGGCCGATCCTGCCGGCGAAGCTACCGCCGATGTCTCCGTGAGACGGCGGCAAGTAGGCCAGAGACCAGATGATGATTGCGACGCCCAAAATAATAGTTCCGGCACGCACCAAAAACACTTTGGAACGATCCAGCAGCCGTAACCCAAGAGAGGTTAGCGTGGGCATTCGATACGGCGGCATCTCCAGCATGAAGGACGTTCGCCCGCTTTTGAGAATCGTGGATTTTAGCAATCGCGCGGTGCCGAGCGCGGCCAGGAATCCGAGCACATAGAGTCCCAGCATCGCCGCGACCTGCATGTTCTTTCCGACAATGAACGCCTGAGTAACCAGGATGTAGATGGGAAGGCGCGCCGAGCAGGTCATGAAGGGCGCGACGAGAATGGTCGCGATGCGGTCGCGCTTGTTCTCAATGGTGCGCGTGGCCATAATCGCCGGAACCGCGCAAGCGTAAGCGGAAAGGAGCGGGATGAAGCTCTTACCCTGCAATCCGATTCCCGCCATGGTGCGGTCCGAAATTAACGCGGCTCGCGCAAGATAGCCGGAATCTTCCAGAATCCCGATGAACAGCGAAAGAAGTAGAATCTGCGGCAGGAAGCCGATCACGTTACCGACGCCGTTCCAGATTCCATCCACTACCAGCGATCGCAGAGTCAAGTTCGAAATGAACGAGCCGAGCCAGTTGCCGGAGTTCACGATCGCCGGCTGAACAGCGTCCTGAAGCGGCTTTCCGGCGGTGAAAATGATATAGAAGACGCCGAGCACCACCCCCAGAAATATCAGTGGCCCGTACATGCGGTGCAGGAAAATCGAGTCCAGACGGCGGGTCCACATCGGCGGCGCGGGCGCCTGATAGCGGGAGTTGTTGCCCACCCGAGCGGCCCACGCGCGGCATTGAGGAACGTTCTGGATCACCGGCAGCTCGACGCGCGGCGGCTTGTGCTCGACGGCCGTCGCGCCGTCCAGGAATTGAAAAACCTTTTCGAGACCTTGGCCCTTCGATGCGCTGATCAACGCGACGGGCGTGCCGAGCTGAATGGAAAGCTCAGCGGCATCCGCGCCGCCGCCGCGCTTGGCCAGATCGTCGGCCATGTTCAGCACCACCAGCGTCGGCAGGCCGAGACTCAGCACCGGTGCGGCGAGCACGAGATGCCGCGCGAGATTGGTGGAATCGAGGATCAGGAGAATCGCTTCCGGCCTCGGGATATCCTTCATCTCGCCGAGCAGCACGTCGTGAGTGACGCGCTCATCTTCGGTGCGAGGAGTGAGGCTGTAGACGCCGGGCAGATCGACCACGAAAATCTCACGGCCGGGATCGAGCTTGACCCGTCCCATGCGATGCTCCACCGTAACGCCGGGGAAGTTCGCGACCTTCTGCCGAAGGCCAGTCAAGCGGTTGAACAGCGTCGACTTGCCGGAGTTGGGCGGACCGATGATCGCCACGATCCGCTGCTTTACGAACGGCGGCGCCGCGAGTAGCGTCGTTCCGCCGGAGCAGTCGTGGCAATCGCTCATGGAGTCCTTACTGTTTGTCCGTTGTGGTG
>JASHRP010000181.1 GCA_030037375.1 Bryobacteraceae bacterium
CCTCTGATTGGGATCGTCCATGTCGGGACGGCGCGCGTAGTAGTCGCGCTCCAGGCGGGTGAGGTCCGCCAGCAGTTCCTTCGGAGCCGGCTTCCCGGCCAGTGGGGAGATTCGCTCGCCGGTCTGCGTCTCGGACTGCGCCGGTCCAGAAGCCATCACTTCTATTGTGCCAATTGTTTCCTTCAACCAAATGAGGGTGCGAGCTAACTTGAATCGGGGACCGCGGCGCTTGACGCTATTTCACCCAGTCGAGCTTCGTGATTTCCCGCTCCGGGGCTCCGCGTTTTGCAGGCAACCTTAACAAAAAAAGGAGTTTGGCATTGGGCTCCGCGCGTGCTTTTAGCGAAGTATGGAGGAGAGGCTATGTCGCTAAAAGTTTATTTTCCACTGTCGGTGCTGGTGTTTCTTCTCATCGCCGGGACGGCCCGCCATTTTTCGGTTCCAATCCTGCCGTTCGCGGTTTTGCTTCTGGCTGGCGAGACGCTGCTCGGCTTCCAACTGGAAGACCATAAGGTCCCGCGCATGCTGAGGCAGCTCTTTACGCCCACAAAACCGCAGCAAAGGTAGGCGCTTATGTTGCCCTTTCGCCGAATATTATTTCCAGTCGATTATTCAGAACCTTGCAGGGCGATGGTCCCATACGTCAAGGAGATGTTGAGCCGCTTCCCGGCCGAGTTCTCCCTGGTGCACGCCTATGGGCCGGAGGCGCTCGCCTTTAGCGACCTCGCGATCGCCGATCCGGATCTGGCCGCCGAAACACAAGCGATCCAGGAAGAAAAGCTGCGCGAGTTCGCGGAAGAGATGTTCCCCGGCCATCACGCCGACTGCTTCGTGGCATGCGGCGAAGCCGGTAGCGTCATCGATGACACCGTGGAGCACCAGACCGCGGATCTGGTGATGATGCCGACCCACGGGCGCGGGCCGGTGCGCCGCTTCCTGCTAGGATCGGTCACGGCCAAAGTGCTGCACGACGTCAGCGCCGCAGTCTGGACCGGCGTGCCTCTGGCGATCGCGGAGCATTCCCCGCGCCTGCCGTACAGATCTATATTGTGCACCGTCAATGGAACGCCGGAGTCGGAAAGCGTTCTCAGGGCCGCCGCGACGCTCAAGTGCATGTATGGCGCGTCTCTGAAGCTGCTGCGCGTGGTGGATCCGATGCCCACAACCGAGTACGATATGACCGCGTACCAGCAGGACCGGATCGAAGCGGCCAAAAAGGGACTACGGGAATTACTGGCCGCCGTCGGCGTAGACGCCCCGCATAGCGTCATCGAGGGCCGGATCGCGGACTGCGTCAGGGATGAGTCGCGGCAAATCAAGGCCGATCTGGTGGTCGCTGGCAGGGGGCATTCCCAAGGGCCTTTTAACACGCTTGTCTCTCATCTGTACCAGATCATTCGCGAGTCGCCCTGTCCGGTCTTAAGTGTTTGAGCTGAGCTAAGCGAATAAATAAGCGCGGTGCGAGGAGCGCCGCGCTCTTTTTATGGTGACGCTAAGTATGCAGACGCCAATGGCTAAACGCTGACCACCGGGCAAGGCGATTGCCGGATGATTCCGTAGGAATGCGTTCGCAGCCGGCCGAGAGTCTCGTGCAGCAATCCGCGTCCGATCACGACCAGGTCCGCCGCATGCCGCTGAGCCTCTTCGCGAATCGCACCGGCTACGCTACCTGAGACCACGCACAGCGGCGCTTCCGTACCGGCCTCTCGCTCCAGCTTCAGCACTCGCTCGCGAGCCTCGCGGGTCAGCGTCACTTCAAATTCCCGGTCCAGCGCGCCTTCCGGCCACCCTTCGACTCCCGGAACCACGGTAACCAGCCGCAACGAAGCTCCCGAGCGCTTCGAGAACTCAGCCGCCCAGTTCATCAACGGCGTGCTTTTTGGCGTCCCGTCGATGGCGCAGAGTACATTGCGCGCCTGAATATGATCGTTGCCCGGCATCTGTTCCATGTGAGCTCCCGTCCAGACTGGACACTGCGAATCGTGCAGGACCTTGGCTGTGACCGAGCCGAGCAGAAGACTGCGGAACGGGCCATAACCGTGGGTCGGCATCATGATGAGATCCATGCCTTGCGTGTGCGCGTAGCGGGAGATCTCCTCCGCTGGCTCTCCGATTTCGGCGACTTTCTCGACCGGCAAACCGGTGAAATCTTTCAGCACCAGATGGTCGAGCCGAGTACGTAGATCCGCGCGCAACTCTTCGGGATCGACATAAATCGGGGTACCCACGTCGCCCATGGCGGCGTACCACAAAGGAGGCGCGACGCTCATAAGCGTTACCTGCGCTCCGAAGCGCTTCGCGAAAGCCGCGACAAAGGGAGCCGCGCTCCGGCTTCGCTGGGAAAAATCCACCGGGAACAGGATCTGTTTGATCGTGAACATCGCCTTCCTCCGCTTTCGACCTGGGCACGTGCCTCTCCACAAACGAAGCCTGAAACAACGGGGGATCGGCCGGGGAATCGGGCCACCGCGCACGGCTGGCCCTTCCAGACTGCGTCAATTCACACATTCCAAGTTCATGAGCCGTACGAAGTTCCTCAAAATCGAGGCATAGTCCCTGGCCCCAGAAATGCCCGAGTCAGATCGGGAGACTCCAATGAAACTCGCGAAGATGTGCATCCTGCTGGCCGCCGGTGTCTCGGTGGCATGGGTTTTCGCGCAGCAGCAGGCCCCTCCGAGAAACACCACGATTGACGGAGCCACGCTTTACCGGCAGCACTGCGCGGTGTGTCACGGAGCGACCGGGACTGGCAACGGTCCGATGGCTAAAGTGCTGTTGGTCCAGGTCCCCGATTTGACGCAGCTCGCGGCTCGCAACGCCGGCAAGTTCCCCCGGATGCAGGTGGACAAGATCATCTCCGGAGAAACCATGCTTTCGGGCAGCCATGGCACGCGGGAGATGCCTGTCTGGGGGCCGGTTTTTTCCGAGGTTGAGGCCGACGTAGACCGAGGGAACGTGCGTGTCGATAACCTCGCGCGGTATATCGAGTCACTTCAAGAGAAGTAGCGGCTACAGCTCGTTTTCGGCAGTTACGCCAGGAAGAGGCGTCACGGAATCGAGGAAGTACCAGCACAGGATCCCGGCCGCGTACACCGCCGCGGCGATATAGAACGTCAGATTCCAATCCTGGTTGGTCCACTTGAGCACATAGCCGATCGCCATCGGCGACATCGCGCCGCCGACATTGCCCCAGGTGTTCATCGCGCCGGAGAGAGTCCCCGCAAACTTGCCTCCCAGATCCATGGTCGCGGACCAGGCGTGCGGCATCGCCATGTCGCCGAAGAAGCTCGCGATCGCGATGGGAAGCACGGCGAGCATCGGATTCGTGATCAGCGTGGAAAGAATCAGAGAGAGGCAGGCTCCGGCGAATCCGGAACAGGCGAGGATCCGCCGGGCTTTGGCGATGCCGATGCCGCGGCGGGTCAGGCGCTCCGCAAGGAACACGCTGACGGGATTCGCCAAGCCTCCTAGAAACAGAGGCAACACGCTGAGCAGTGCCGAAGAGGCAATGGCGAGCCCGCGGCCCTCCCGAAGATATGTCGGCAGCCAGGTGATGTAGAAATACCATCCATAGGACAGGCAGAAGTACTGCCAGCACAGCAGCCACACCCGCCCCGAGGAAAGAAATCGCAGCCAGGGAACATCGGCGTGACCCGGTCCGAGTTTGGAACTCGCCGCAAGTAAATCGCGCTCGGCTTGGTTAAGCGAGGGATGTTCCAGAGGATTATCGCGATACCAGAGATAGAACAGAATCGCCCAGACCGGTCCGATCAGTCCGAACAGCTCGAAGGCATGGCGCCAGCCGGTGCGCAGGATGACGAAGCTGACTAGCGGCGGAGTGAACGCGCCTCCCCATCGCGCGGCCAGCCAAACGATTCCTTGCGCTCGCACTTTTTCCTTCGGCGGAAGCCACGCCGAAAAGATTTTGGTGATGTTGGGGAAGCAGCCGGCTTCTCCGGCTCCGAAGAGGAATCGCGTGACGATAAGAGCCGAGAGATTGCGGGCCCAGCCGGTAGCCGCGGTGAAGAAGGACCACCATAGCACAACGCGAATCAGAACCTTGCGCGGACCGATCCAATCTCCCAAAAATCCGCCGGGAATTTCGAAGATCGCGTAGGCCCAGGCGAAGGCCGCCAGCACCCATCCCATTTGGACGGAGTCCAGATGCAGGTCGCGCTGCATGTCCGGCGCGGCCCAGGAGATCGCGACGCGATCGACATAGGTGATCACCGCCAGGGTCACCGCGAAAACCAGCACCCAGTGGCGCGCACGAGTGGCTTTAACCACTGAGCTGGCTGAGGCAACCTGCATCGACCTTGATGATACACTCTTGTGAGAATTCGCCCGCACAACGGACCCGGGCGCGGTTTCGAACCGGCGGGGATTCTTTCAGATACCACGCCGGCCCTGTGCGGGCTGTGAAGGAGAAATTGTATGAAATTCGCGCTGTTATTCGCAACTTTATTGGCCGCGGTATTGGTGATGAGCGGAGCGGGCGGAGCGTCCATCACTTATATTGCGCGCGACAAGGTCGCCGCGGCGCTGGCCAAAGGCGGAACGCTGGTGACACAGCCTGACTTGACGGTACAGGGCGCGCATCGCGCGGTGCCGGGGCAAGTCGAGCTGCACGAGAAGGAAACCGACGTGTTTTACATTACCGACGGCGAAGCGACCATTGTCACCGGAGGCACGATGGTCGGCGGGAAGCAGAAGGGGCCTGGTCAGATGCTCGGAACGGATATTCAAGGCGGCGAGACGCATCAGGTTTCCAAAGGCGATGTAATGGTGATTCCGGCGGGTATTCCCCATTGGTTCAAGGAAGTGCCGAAATCGGTTAGCTATTACGTGGTGAAAGTGATCCGCTGACGCAATCGTGCGGCCTGCGTCAGCACCCGTGTTGGTCGCAATGCTCGACCACGGACTCATAGGCTTGGTCGAACTTCGCGAGGAATTCGTCTAGCTGGCAGTTGGTGCGTTCTTCGGGCGATTCCGCGATGCAAGTGCGGCACACCCGGCAGCGGGCGAGCGCGCTTCTATATTCCTGGTTGCTTTCCACGAATCGTTTTAGGAGCAGTCTCTTTTCGGCACATTCCACAGTTTAATAATCGTGACCCCCCGGAGAGCGCAGGAGTCGGGATATTTCTGATAACACTGGGCTTTGAACGGAATAGTACGCGCTATGATTGAATCCCATGGGCAAACGAATAAGCATCGAAGTTCCCGGACTGGCACACACCAACCCCATTCCGAATGCTTGCCGGATTGGGTCGCTGCTGATGACCGGCGGCATTTTCGGCAAGGACCCTGCGACGGGAAAGCTCGCGCCGGATATCGCGGGGCAGTGCGCGCTGATGTTCGCGAACATCAGCACGGTTCTCGCGGCGGGAGGCGCGACGCCGGAGGACGTAATCAAGGTTTATGTGTGGCTGAAGAATAAGGACGATCGGGAACATGTAAACCGCGAATGGCGGGTCATGTTTCCGGATGAGCATTCGCGCCCGACCCGGCACACGTTTAAAGACGAGGATCAGCCATACGGAGCGCTGATTTCCTGCGAAGTCACCGCCGTAATCGGCGCATAAACGCCATCCCGGACGCTACACTGAAAATTCATGCGTGAAACCGTTGCTCCGGCGAAAGCCGTTCAAGGAATCGTCTCTCTGCCGGGCGATAAATCCATTTCTCACCGTTATGCGATGCTGGCGTCGATCGCGGAGGGCCAAAGCGTCATCGCGAACTATTCCACCGGCGCGGATTGCCAATCCACGCTCGGCTGCATGGCCGCGCTAGGGGCGCAGGTCGAGCGGGACCAGCAGGGCAGAGTAGTCATCCAGGGCGGGACGCTTCGCGAACCGGCTTCACAGCTCGACGCGGGCAATTCCGGCTCGACCATCCGCATGCTCAGCGGGATTCTTGCCGCGCAGCCGTTCACGTCGTTGATTGCAGGAGACGAGTCCCTGGCGCGACGGCCGATGGCGCGGATCATCAAACCTCTGGAACAGATGGGGGCCTCGATTGAGGCTCGCGATGGCACGTATCCGCCCCTGACCATCCATGGGCGTACGTTGCACGGAATCGACTATCCGCTTCCGGTTCCCAGCGCGCAGGTGAAGAGCTGCGTTCTGCTCGCCGGATTGTTCGCGCAGGGCGATACTATCGTCCGCGAGCCGGTCCGCACGCGCGACCACACCGAAATCGCGCTGCGCGAGTTCGGCGCGGATTGCTCCGCGGAAAAGCGCGTCATCACGCTCCGGGCGGGCGCGCGACTCAAAGGCCGAGAGCTGTTTGTTCCCGGCGATCTCTCCTCCGCGTGCTTTTTTCTAGTTGCCGCGCTGCTGATGAAAGAGTCCGACCTGGTGGTTCACGGAGTGGGCGTGAATCCGACGCGCTCGGCTTTGCTCGATTACCTAGCCGGGATTGGAGCATCCATCAAAGTGCTGGACGTGCGGCAGATCGGAGGGGAGCTGATAGGCGATCTGCGCGTGCGGGCCTCCCGTTTGCATCGCGGTTCAGTCGACGGCCCGTTGACTGCGGCGCTGATCGATGAGATTCCCGCGCTTGCGGTCCTAGGCGCGGCCACCGGCGGAATCACCGTCCGCGATGCTTCCGAGCTGCGCATCAAGGAGACCGATCGCATCGCGACTCTTGAATCCAATTTCCGACGCATGGGCGTGGAGATGGAGACTACCGCCGACGGATTTCATATCGCCGGAGGCCAGAAGTTCCACGGGGCGGAGCTCGATTCGTGCGGGGATCATCGCATCGCGATGGCGTTCTCAGTGGCGGCGCTTGCGGCCGATGGACCGTGCGAGATCGAGGGCGCGGATTCGGCGGGCGTGTCTTTTCCGGGGTTCTTCGATAAGCTGCGCGAGATCGCGCACTGAATCGTTAAGCGGCTATTGGCCAGCCGGGACAGGGCCCGCCCGGCCTTCAGGCAAGCCGGGTGCCTTTGGCATGCTCCGCCGGGCCAGGCTCCGTTGTGCCGGCGAGTTAATTTGAAGGCTGCGACTCGGAGCTTTTTCCGCCGGGAAGAAGGAATTCCGTCTCCCCCGGGCGAAGCAGCTTCAGTTGCTTGCGAATCTCTAGGTCCTGCTCACTGCCGCTCTCTTCGAGGCGTTTGATTCGTTCGCGCAGCGCTTGGATCTCGCGGGCCTTGTCGGCGTTCTGTTGCTGGAGTTCGCGAATCTCCTGATACTTTTCGAACAGGCTGCCGATACCCTGAGGACCTCGGAACGCCATCAGCCCCGCGAGCAGCAGCACCGCGGCCGCGACCCATCCGGCCCTCCGCGCCATGGCTCGAACCAGATCGCGCGGAAAATCACCCATGTATTTTTTATAGCGTGAATACGCGAAAAACGCCAGTCTTGACGCTGCGTCTAGTTCTTCTTTGCGTCCGATTCTTTTGCCTGGCGCGCGAGCAGGGCCTTCACGCCTTCCGGCAGCGCGAATCTTTCGGGCGGGATCTCTTGATTGGCCTGCACGCTTTCGATGGTGAATGCGAGCTCCTGCCCCGCCGCTTTACCGGTGATTTTCGAAGGCTCCAGGATGCCGCCGAAATTCTTGTATTCCTTCGAAATGGTCTCCGACGGAATGTCGCCCAATTGGCTGGCCGCGACAACGGAGGTTTTGATCATCAATCCGGATTTCTCTTCGAAGAACATCGTGACCGGATTGCCCTGGGCCGGCGTCATGACGACTTTGTAGCAAGGCTGCCCGTCCACGTTTTCCTCGCCCACGGTTTCAGCTTTGGCGAAGAGGTCATGCCAACGGTAAGGGATGTTCATGGCGGCTTCGCGAACGGCCTGCGCTTTCTCCTCACCGGTCTTTATGCGAGGTCCTTGAAGAACGCTATTTTCCCAGGCGACTCCGTCGATCAGCCCGCTCTCGAACTTGCCCACACCCGCGAGATCCATGGACGTGTAGTATTTGCCCGGCTCCTGATAGTAGCTCTCCACGGAGCCTTTCAATCCCACGGCTGCAACCTCGACCGTTCCCTTCACGATCTCGGTTTTGCGAGCCTCGTACACCGCCTTGCCTCCGGTCACTTCGATAAAGCGGTCGAGGATGTTTTGCGGCGTGGGCAGATCCGCGGCGAGCGCGCGGCCTATCCATAGTGGCGAGACCGCGGCGATCGCGGCGATTAGAATTCGTCGAGTCATTTTGCCTGCTTTGCCGCGTTCGCGTCTTTGATCCAGTTCATCGCGGCGTCGATTACCGGGTCGCGTCCCCCGAGCAGCGCCACGCGCGTGAGTTTTACCTCAACGTCGGGCGTAACCCCTTCGCCTTCGAGCGGCCGTCCGCCTTCGGAGATGTAATTGCCGACGGCATACTGGAAGCCGTCGCCGTTGGGCAGCCGTTCGATCACCGAGGGCAGCGCGGCGGCTTCGCTCCGGGTTCCGAAAACACGCGCTCGGCCGAGATCTTTCAATCCTCCCGCGAAGATCTCTGAAGTCGAGGCCGAACACGCATCCACAAGGATCGCCACGGGGCCTTCGAAATCGGGGAAACGCGGATTCACCACGAATTTGATCTCCGCCTCACGCATAAACATTGTGCCCAGGCGCTGCCCCTGCTTGTCGAGCAGGTAGCCCGCCATGCCCATGGCCATCGCGCCGATTCCGCCCGGATTGCCGCGCAGGTCGATGATCAGTCCGCCGCAATCGCGGCAGGCTTGGATGGCGTCGCCGAATTTTTGCATGACGCGCGGAAGATCCAGGAAGTAATTGAAACGGATGTAGCCGGCGCTGTCGATTTTTCGAAATTCGAACCAGACGCGCTCTTCCGGCAGATTTCCGAAATCCGACACGTCCCCTCTGGGCTTTTCCAGGTTCAAGTCTTTCCGAGTCTGCTCGGCGGAGCCGTCGTCGAACGTTAGCTGCATCTTCGCGCCGATGGGCCCGCTGATCCGATTGAGCAGCGCTCGGGTCGCCATCGCCTCAGGAATCGAGGAATCGGCCGCCAGGGCGTGCGCCGCAGCCTGCATATCGAAACCGTTGGCGCGGAGGATGGTCCAGCCGGGCTTTACTCCCGCGCGTTCCGCGGGCGAGCCGGGATCGATGCGCGTGACTACCGGCTGCGCATCGAGCATGCGCAACTCAATGCCGGCGGAGCCATCGCCTAATATCGCGTCAGGCGAAGCGGCCGCCAATGGCCCGACTTCTTCGTACACAGTCGCGGGAAGAATTCCGAAATGAGTTTGATGCAGGCGGCCAAGCATCTCCTTGAGGATCGCCCGGACCTCATCGATGTTCTTCGCTGCTTCGATGCGCGGACGGAACTCCGCGTGAATCGCCTGCCAATCCAAGCCGCCTGGATTCTTCTGCCAATGCTTATCGCGGATGGTGGTCCAGACTTTCTCGAAAGTGTCGATGTTGAGCTGGCGGGAGTCGGGAGCGGTTTGCGCGCACAGCGGCAACGCAAAGAGAACCGCAAGCCTCCGCAAAATCCCCATGCTTCCACGCTACAGCAATGCCGGAGATCGTGCAGTACTAAGCTTGCGCTCCAGACGCGCTTCGCGCCGCGCGAGGTCCGGTGAATCTTCGAGGTCGCGCGCCGCGCGCGTCCAGCGGAGGGCTTCGGCGCGGTTCCGCGTCCGATGCTCGTGATGCTTGGCGAGCTCTTCCATCGCGCGCACGCGGAAAGGATTTCTGGCTGAGGCGAGATCCTCCCAGACCGCGACGGCATGTGCCTCCGCATTGAGCTTCCGTTCTAACTGCGCCAGATCCCACATCGCGCGAAACAAAATCTCGTCGGAGAGCGCGGTGTTCATCGCGCGCCGGAGCAGCGTTCTTGCTCCTTCGAGATCGCCGGCCGCTTGCAGCCATCGCGCGATTCCGGCCATCTCCGCGCCATGACGCAGCGGGACGCTGGCGGGGTCTTTGAAGGCGTGAGGCACGATTCCGGTCAGGCAGGCAAGCGTCAAAATATCGAGCGCGTTGTGCCGCATCACCGGGAGCAGGCGCGCGATCTGACGCGTCTGAAGGTATTCGAAATAGATATAAGGAATCAGCGCGCCGGGAATATCGCCTTGACGTTCGAAACCCAGGACTTGGTTCTCCAGGTCCACCAAACGGCAGCTTTCGAAGCGCAATTTCCACAGTCTGCGCGCGCCGTGAAGCAGATCGAGGTGCTCCATTCCCGCAAAGGGCGGCCGCTTTCGATGCAGGCGGTAGCGCGTTTCGAGCAGCGGCTGGTCGAAGGCGCGTCCGTTGTAGGTGATCATGACGCGGAAGCCGCTCAAATAGCGCGCGACGGCATCGAGAAGGCTCGACTCTTCGGCGTGCTCGCGCATGAAGAACTGGCGCACATGGAAGCCTTCGCGAGTGATCTTTCCCACACCGATCAAAAACGCGCAGGCGCCGGAGCCGCCTGAGAGGCCGGTTGTTTCGGTATCGAGGAACGCCCACTCTTCCGGATGGGTCTGCGAGATGCAGCCGCCGGAGAGAGCGTCGAGCAGATCGCCTGGAAGATCGCTCAGCGCGCCGATATCGGCGCAGCCGTGCTGGCGATTGCCTTCGTAAAGCGTCTGTCTCTCGAAGTGCCGTCCCAGCGGGGTTTCCACTTCATCGCCGCAGACGTCAGGCTCGGCGCGCGCAATCTGTTTGCTGGCATATTTGCGATCACACTCGTCGGCGGCCCGCGCGATACGAGCGCGCAATTCGGCGAGCTGCTGTTCGAGAGCGCCCATTCGCCTTTTCTTTGCTAGAGTAGCACATCGCAAGATCGAGCGAGGCTCGCAGGAACGCCAACAAAATCGGGCACGCGGAGAGGGCGCGATGCACAAAAGCCCCGAAAATCGCGGCTTCCGTGCAATTTTCTCTTTACACCGGCCTCTCGATCTCGTATTATTTAGTTGCAATCGCGGGACCCGGAGCGGGTGCGGAGTCTCGCGTATCAATGTACAAAAGGGAGAATTAGGTTAAAGGAGAACTATGGCAGCAAAGATGACCCAATCGCAGATGGTGAAGGAATTGGCAGCCGCCGTCGGGGTGCCGAATAAAGTCGCGAAGTCGTTCACGATCGCCTATGCCGAATTGGCGGTGCGCGAGACGAAGAAGAACGGCGTTAGCGTTCTGCCCGGGATCGGGCGGCTGGTGCGTGTCGATCGCAAGGCTCGCATGGGCCGCAATCCGGCAACTGGGGAAGCCATCAAGATTCCGGCCAAAAAAGTGGTGAAGTTCCGCGTGGCGAAGGCGGTGAGGGATTCGATCGTTCCGCCCAAAAAGAAGTAAGCGATCGCAGTTTGCCCGCAAAGGGCGCGCGGGTGCCCTCGATGCACAACAGTAAAGCTGCCCGCGCGCTCCGTTTTGCGGGCAGTCGCCAGAAGATGCGAAAACCCCGCGCGGCTGCTTGGCCTGCGCGGGGTTTTGGTTTAATTCCGATTCAGGCGAGGTTCAAAACTTGCGAACGCGCCAGGAAGCCTTACGCCGGCTTCTTTTCGTCGGGAGGTGTTTCGTCGCCCTTCAAGGCGCTCTTGAAGTTGCGGATTCCTTCACCCAAACCCTTGGCAACCTCTGGGATCTTTTTGCCTCCGAATAGAAGCACGGCGACCACCAGAATCACCATCAGCTCAGGCAGGCCGAGGTTGCGCATAAACAGACTCCTTTGCTACTTAAGTTTAACACAGCAGCTATGAAAACACGACGCCCGCGTTTCGACCAGAAGAAAGAAGTTCGCGCCATCGCGCGGGAACGCGTCGGCAGGGTGAAGCCGACGCAGCAGATCGTCCCGAAAACGCAGCGGAAAAAACCCAAGCACAAGAAGCCGGCCGGTGAAGAGTGACTCGCCCCCACCAGCAACGGTGCCAGAATAAACCATGGGTTTTGTGCGAATTGGAAAGCAGGAGGAACTGCCAGCGGGATCGGTCGTGGAAATTGTCCTCGATGGCCAGCCCTATGCCATCTGCAACGCCGGCGGCCAGTTCTATGCGCTGGACGGCGTTTGTCCCCACTCCGGCGGTCCGCTGGGTGAGGGCGCGCTGCACGATTTTATGCTCGTATGCCCGTGGCACGCATGGGAATTCGACTGCCGCAGCGGCGCGAACGATTTCGATCCCGACGTGAAGGTCGCGACGTTCCCAGTGAAGGTGGAAGAGGGCGAGATTTTGATCGACGTTACGCGAGCGGATGCCGGAGCTGCCTGAAGTAGAAACCGTGGTGCGGACAGTCGCGCCGCACCTGACGGGCAGGCGCATTCTTTCCGCGGAGTTTACGTCCCGCTTCGTTACGCCGGGAAATCGATCCGCGCTGGCATCGAAATTGGCCGGAAGGCGCATCGAATCGGTCCGGAGGCGCGGCAAGTTCATCGTGGTGACGCTCGATCAGGGCTTGTTCACGATTCATCTCGGCATGACGGGACGTCTGCTGATCGCCGGCAAGCCGGGAGTGCACACCTATGCCGTCTTTCATCTGGAAGACGGAGTCCTGCTGTACGACGATCCTCGCCAGTTCGGAAAAATCGAGTGGAATCCGCGCCGCGTCGCACGGCTAGGGCCGGAGCCGCTCGAAATCACGCTCGAAGCTTTTCGCGCTAGCCTGCGGCGCAAAGCCCGGATCAAGCCGCTGCTGCTGAATCAGGCGTTCCTTGCCGGGATGGGAAATATCTACGTGGATGAGAGCCTGTTCACGGCCGGGATTCATCCGCTGGCGTCCGCCGCGCGGCTGAGCGCTTCACGCGCGGCCAAACTCCATCAAGCGATCCGCGAAATCCTCGGCGCGGCGATAGCAGCCGGGGGGTCGTCGATCTCCGATTACGTGGACGCGGAGGGGAATCGCGGCTGGTTCCAGGTAAGCCATCAGGCCTACGGCCGCGAAGGAGAACCGTGCGCCCGCTGCGGAGCGCCGATAAAGAAGATCCTGGTCGCGCAGCGCGGGACCCACTTTTGTCCCAAGTGTCAAAAGCGGTAACGCCGCTTCAAACTGGCTCTTCGCTGGCCCGCGCGATCTCGTCTGCCACCTCGACAGCGGGTTTCATCGCCTTGACGTCGTGGACGCGCACCAAGTGAGCGCCGTTCAGAATCGCCGCGGTGACAGCGGCGGCCGTAGCGAATTCGGTTTCCTGAGGCGACTCGTTGGCAACGAAGTGCTTCCGGGATGGTCCCGCCATCAAGGGCAGCTCCAGCCGGGCGAGCTCGCGAAAATGCGCCAGGATGGTGAAGTTTTGCTCCTTCCGCTTGCCGAAGCCCAAGCCGGGATCCGCCACGAGCTGACGCC
>JASHRP010000182.1 GCA_030037375.1 Bryobacteraceae bacterium
CGGATGCATGCGGACTTCCATCAAGCTCTCGCGAACCGGAGCGTCGTAGCGGAAGCGAGTTAGGTGGCGGATCGAGTAAAACATTTCCATTAAGCGCTGAGAGCGGCTTCGATGGGATAGGCGATATAAACCTGATGCAGAGCCGCGTGGACTTGCCCGCACTGCTTTAGAACGGTCTCGAGGTAAGCATCCAGGCCGGTGTTCATAATTTCGTCGATCTGCCCGAAGCTGAGCGTGGCGTGCAGGCGTCCGGCAATTCGCTCGACGCGCGAAGAACGCCGCTCCGACACTTCGCGGCCGATTTCCCGGACCGCATGCTCCAGCGCGCCCGCCGAGAATCGAACCGAATGCGGAAAGCTCGGGTTCAGCACGAGGAACTCCGCGATCCGGTCGGGCTTCAGATCCGCCGTGTAAGCCTTGCAGTACGCCTCAAAAGCGGTACAGGCGCGCAGCAATCCGATCCATTCCAAATGCACCGGATCGGACTCGTCGCGCGGCTGCGGCAAATCGCGAAAATGTTCCATGAGCAGGGATGAGACGGCCACGGTGCGCTCCAGAAAGCGCCCTGCCTGAATGAACTGCCAGCCCTCGCCGTGGGTCATGGTGGAATCGGTGATGCCTTGGAAGAGGTGCGAACCCTCCTTCACCGATTGCAGGAATTCGCGGGCATCCCAAACCTCGCCGTCCTCGCGCGCTCGCACGGAGTGAAATAAGCGATTGAGTTGCTCCCACATTTCCGAGCTGATCTGTTCGCGAACCTGGCGCGCGTTTTCGCGCGCGGCGATGACGCAGGCGACGACAGAAGCGCGGTGTTTGCTCTCCTTGACCAGTGAAACCGCTAGCGTCTGGGCCTTCGCGGCCTCATCGTGCGTAAGCTCGATGCCCAGGGTCCGAAGCACGTGGGCCCAGTAGGCGTCGTCGGAGCCGGTTCCGCGCTCCAGCATCAGACTGAGCTGAAGATTGATCACGCGAGCGGTGTGCTCGGCGCGCTCCAGATAGCGGCTCATCCAATACAGACTGTCGGCAACGCGAGAGAGCATATTAGTGAAGCACCCAGGTGTCCTTGCTGCCGCCGCCTTGCGACGAATTCACCACCAAAGATCCTTTCCTCAGAGCCACGCGAGTCAAGCCGCCCGGGACGATGGTGACTCGATCGCCATATAAGATGTAGGGACGCAAATCGACGTGCCGCGGCTGCACGGTGCCGTCGATCAAACACGGCGCGCGAGAGAGCAGAATCGTCGGCTGCGCGATGTAATTGCGCGGATCGGCTTCAATGCGGCGGCGAAACTCCTCGCGTTCGGCCGCGGTCGAATGCGGACCGATCAGCATGCCATAGCCGCCGGATTCTCCGACCGCTTTTACGACGTAACGCTCCAGGTGCTCCAGCACCAGATTCCGTTCTTTCGGCACTGACATCTGATATGTCTCAACGTTATTGAGCACCGGGTCTTCGCCGAGGTAGTAGCGAATGATGGAAGGGACAAACGCGTAAATCGCCTTATCGTCGGCGATGCCAGTCCCGAGCGCATTCGCCAGGCTCACGTTCCCGGCGCGATAAGCGTTGAACAGTCCGGGCACCCCAAGCGATGAATCGGGGCGGAACACCAGCGGATCGATGAAGTCATCGTCAATGCGGCGGTAGATCACGTCGACGCGGCGCAGGCCGGCGGTGGTGCGCATGTAGACGAAGTTGTCGTGCGTCACCAGGTCGCGGCCTTCGACCAGTTCGATTCCCATTTGCCTGGCTAGGAACGCATGCTCGAAATAGGCTGAGTTGAAGACGCCGGGTGTAAGCAAGGCGATCACCGGCTCATTGCATCCCGCGGGCGCGAGCGCGCGGAGGGTCGCCAACAGAGCTTGGGGGTAATGCTCGATCGGAGCGACGCCACATTCCCGGAAGGTTCTAGGAAAGATGCGCTTGGTGACCTCGCGGCTCACTAACATATAGGACACGCCACTTGGCACACGCACGTTGTCCTCGAGCACCACGAACTCGCCCGAGGGCATGCGGATCAGGTCGGTTCCGGCGATCGAGACATAGGCGTCCTTGCGAACAGAAAACGCGCGCATCTGCCGCCGGAAGTGCTTGCAGCTATAGACCATATCACGCGGTACTACGCCGTCGTTCAAAATCCGTCCTTCTTGGTAGATGTCCTTGAGGAATAAATTCAGTGCGGTGATCCGCTGGGCCAATCCGCGTTCAATCCTGGACCATTCCTCTTGCGTCAAAATGCGCGGAAGAGGGTCGTTGGGGAAGATGCGCTCCGTGCCTTCTTCGCGCCCGTACACGGTGAAGGTGATGCCCTGATGAAGGAACGAAAGATCGGCGATCTGCTGGCGGCGGCGCAGCTCGCCGGCTTCCAGGTTGAGAATGCCTTCATAAAGGCGCTGGTAATGCGGCCGGACCAAACCATTGGCCGCGACCATCTCGTCGTAGGCGCCATCGAGCTCGTATTCGTGAAAGGGGGCCGGCAGAACCTGCCGGCTGGAGACACCCGCCATTCGGCTTTCCTCTTGGATACCTTACTTCGACGGGGAAGGGGTTAAATGATCTATAGTATCATTGGCCGGGAAATCGAGCTAGCTTTTGAGGAACTCGCCCGCACGACGGAGTCTGGCGGCGAGGCATCCGGCGAGTTTCTGGACTGTTTGGGGGGCCGCGCCGGCCCTGTGCGGGCTTTTGAGGAACTCGCCGGCACAACGGAGGCTGGCGCGGGTGGCCGGGGCGGGTTCCCGGACGTTTTGGGCCGCGCCGGCCCTGTACCGGCTACTGGGGAACTCGCGAACAATGGAGGCCGGTGCGAGCGAGTTAGGTTTCAGAAGGGTCGCACCGGCCCTGTTCGCTTTTAAGGGAGGTGTCATGGTCCTCGTTCGTACCTCGCTAGCCGCGTCACTCGCGGTTGGCCTCATTAGTGTGGCGCAGGTTTGCCTGGGTCAAGCTGCGGATTACTATACGATCATCTTCCAAGGGAACGTGGTCATGCCCGACGGCTCGCCTCCGCCCAAGACGGCGGGAATCGAGCGGGTATGTAGCGATATTCAAGGATCGGCGCCCGGGCCCATCACCGACAAGAAGGGTCACTACCTGTGGAAAATGGATCTCGCTCCGGCGGATACCCGCTCATGCTATCTCAGCGCTACGCTGCCGGGATTGATTTCCACGCGGCTCGACCTCGACAGCTTGAAGCTGAGCGATTACCGGCAGAACAAGGTGGTAAATTTGCCCGACATAGTGCTCTCGCCGCGCGATAGCGGAGTGGCCCGCGAAACCGTCCTGATTCCCGATGACGAAGCGCCGGGGAAGGCGCGGCCTGCCTATAAGGCGGCGAGCAAAGCTCTGGACGCAAATAACGATGGCGAGGCGGTCAAGCAGCT
>JASHRP010000183.1 GCA_030037375.1 Bryobacteraceae bacterium
TTCACACAATCCAACCGTCCGCAATTTGAATGACGCGATGACCGTAGCCCGCGTTGACTTCGGAATGCGTCACCTGAACGATGGTCGTCCCGGAATCGTTCAACTTCTTGAACACTTCCATGATTTCTTTGGCTTGCGAGGAATGGAGATTGCCGGTTGGCTCGTCGGCGAGGATCACCTTCGGACTTGCGACAATCGCGCGGGCAATGGCCACCAACTGCTGCTGGCCGCCCGAGAGCTGATTCGGAAATAGATCTTTCTTGCCCACGATTTGGAACCGGTCCAGAACATCGCAGACGATCGCGTCGCGCTCCGATTTTTTCACGTTCCGATACGAAAGCGGGATCTCCAGATTCTCGTAGACCGTCAGCGAATCCAGCAGGTGATAGCTCTGGAACACGAATCCAAAGTATTTCTTATAAATTTCGTCGCGGTCCTTCTTCTTCAGCGCATGAATCGGGAAATCGAGCAGGTTGTACTCGCCGGTCCAGGCGCTGTCATGCATTCCGATCACGTGCAGCAGAGTAGACTTGCCCGCGCCGGAAGGTCCCATGATGGAGACGAACTCGCCCTCCTTGATCTCGACGTTCACTCGGCGCAGCACGAAGGTCTTGGTGGGCCCATGCTGGAAGAACTTCTCGACATTGCGTAATTGGATCAAAGTTTCTCCCGAAGCAGTTTGTTGACGGCGGCCGGATCGGCTTGGCCCCGGCTGGCCTTCATGACTTGTCCGACGAAGAATGCAAGCACGGCGGTCTTGCCGCCGCGGTACTGTTCAACCTGTTTCGGATTGGCCGCGATGACATCGTCGATGATCTTGGCCAGCGCGCCTTCGTCGCTGATCTGGCTCAAGCCCTCGCGATCCACGACGGCTTCCGCCGTTTCACTTGCCGCGAACATTTTCACAAATACGTCCTTTGCGAGCTTGCCGCTGAGCTGGCCCTGATGAATCATCGCGACCAGGCGTCCCAAATTGTCCGCGCTCACCGGCGATTCCGAAATCTCTTTCCCGGCCTCTTTAAGCGCGGCGGTAAGATCGCCCATGACCCAATTCGCGGCGGCGCGAGGATCACTCGAGGCGCGGGCGGCTTGCTCAAAGTAATCGCCGATGGCCCGAGTGGCCGTAAGCACCTGCGCATCGTACTCGCGCAGCCCATAGGATTCGATGAATCGGGCGCGCCGGGCCGCCGGCAGCTCCGGGACCGACTCACGAATTTGCGCGAGCCATGCATCGCTTACGCGCAGCGGAACCAGATCGGGCTCGGGGAAATAGCGGTAATCGTGCGCGTGCTCCTTGCTGCGCATGCCCACGGTTTCGCCCGTATCGGGGTTGAACAGGCGGGTTTCCTGCAGCACGCGGCCACCGCTTTCAAGGATCGCTGCCTGACGCTCGATCTCCTGATCCACCGCCATCTTGAGAAACCGGAATGAGTTCAGGTTTTTGATCTCGGCCTTAGTACCCAGCTTCTCCGCGCCCCTTGGCCGGATGCTGACGTTCGCGTCACAGCGGAGATGTCCCTTCTCCATGTCGCAGGTGGAGACGCCCACGAATTGCAATACCTGCTTGATCTCGGTCAGATAAGCGTGGGCCTCGGAGGAAGTGCGCATGTCCGGCTCGCTCACGATCTCGATCAGAGGCGTGCCGCAGCGGTTCAGGTCGACGTAGGTGTATTTGTCGGAATCCTTGAAACCGTCGTGAATACTCTTGCCGGCATCGTCTTCCATATGGACTCGCGTCACGCCGATGCGCTTCTTTACGCTGTCGGCGTCGATATCCACGAATCCGTGCTCGGCCAGCGGCTGGTCGTACTGCGAGATCTGGTAGCCCTTGGGCAAATCCGGGTAGAAGTAGTTCTTGCGCGCAAAGATCGAGCGCGGGTTGACGCGGCAATTCAGCGCCAGCGCGGCTTGAACGGCCAATTCCACGGCTTGGCGGCTCAGCACGGGCAACGCTCCGGGAAGACCTAGGCAAACAGGGCAGACATTGGTGTTGGGCGGTGCTCCGAAACTGGTGGGACAGCCGCAAAAGATCTTGGTAGCCGTGGCGAGCTGGACGTGAACTTCCAGACCGATGACCGCCTCATACTTAGTCAGAACATCCTCCGCGGCCAAGGGCATGTCCTTGATTATACCGGCGGGTGATCAGCCAGCGCGGTTTCGGAGCCTCGATGGAACCTGCATGTCCAGTACTAGGGTGCTTATCTGAGAGTTTTTGGTGTCCACACCCTAATGTGATTGACAGGACGAACCGAAATACCCAGTGAGAGATCAAATGGCTCAAAACAGGACCCGCTCGTGCGCTTTCTTCCGCGCGGCGACAACGTTGTTGCTGTTGCTGCCCTTGCTCCTGGCCACGCCCTCCAAAGCCTTCGGATACGCCGATCCTGGAACGGGCTCGTTTGTTTATCAGGCCGTGTACGCGGCCTTTCTCGGCGGGAGCTTTTATTTGAGGAAGCTTTTGAACCGCATCTTCCTGCGCCGCAAGTAGCGCCCAAAGCGCTCGCGCGGAATCATGGCCATCGAAGCCCTTGCCGCACCGGCGGCGCAAGAGTCCTTTCGCGATCCCGGCGGGCGCCTGTATCGCTTTCCCGGCCGCATTCTTCGGGCCGTCGAGCCGTCCCATTCAGCCGTTCTCGAAGAGTTTCTAGCCACTCGCACAGCTAGCGACGCGGTGTCGCGCGGACGGTTAGTGCGGTCCACGCGGGTTGAAGAATCGGAAGGCAAGGATCTGGTCCTGCCCTTTGATTCGTGTTCCCTCTGGGAGCACGAATGCATTCCCTTCCCCAGCTTTCCTTATGAATGGCCAGCGGAGATGCTCCATGCCGCTGGCTCGCTTACGCTCGATCTGGCTGAGGCGGCGCTGCAAGAAGGGTTCGGCATCAAGGACGCTTCGCCTTACAACGTCTTGTTTCGGGGATCGCAACCCGTGTTTGTCGATGTGCTGTCGTTTGAAAAGCGCGACCCGCTGGATCGAACGTGGCTCGCATACGCGCAATTCGTACGGACATTTTTGCTGCCGCTGGCCGCCGAGCGGTACTTCGGTCTGGCGGCGAATCGCGTGTTGACGGGGCGCCGGGACGGCATTGAGCCTGAGGCGATTTATGAATGGTCAAGCTGGCTGCGCCGGCTCACGCCTCCCTTCTTTACTCTGGTCAGTCTTCCCAACTGGATCGGCGCGCGCCAAGGCGGCACGGGACCGTCTTACCGAAGCCGGCCTGCATCTTCAGCCGAAGAAGCCCGGTTCGTGCTGGGCGGGCTGCTTGGCAGTTGCCGGCGCCAGTTGAAGGCGCTGGCTCCGCGCGAGAGCACGGAATCGGCCTGGACCGGATATTTGGACCAAAAGTCGATATACTCCCCGGCGCAACTGGCGCAGAAGGAGAGATTCATTGCCGAAGCGCTGGATCTGATGGCCCCTCAAACTGTGCTCGATGTCGGCGCAAATGAGGGCCGCTTCAGCCTTTTGGCCGCAAGAGGCGGGGCCGAGGTGGTAGCGATCGACTCGGATCGCGCGGTTGCTGGTTCGATTTGGCGTCAAGCTTCGGGTGAGAATCTTAACGTTCTTCCGCTGGTGGTGGACTTTACCCGGCCAACGCCCGCGGTAGGATGGCGCAATCAGGAATGCCCCTCGTTTCTCGATCGAGCGAGGGGCAAATTCGATGTGGTCATGATGCTGGCGGTGGCGCATCACATCCTCGTCACTGAGCGCATACCCCTGGAGGATCTCCTTGCGCTAGCCGATGAACTATCCAGGGAGTGTGTGCTAATCGAGTTCGTTGCGCCGCAGGATCCGATGTTTCAGAGGATCGTGCGGGGACGCGATGAGCTGTATTCGCATTTTTCTACAGCCTGGTTTGAGGCGGCTGCTTTGTCCCGTTTCGAGCTGGTTCGATCCGAAAAGATCGACGGACTATACCGATGGCTTTATCTCTTTCGCCGCCGGCGCGCCACCAACTGACCAACGGCGTTACCGCGTTCTCCCTCGGCGTCTTTTGCTTTATCCGGCGATGGTACGACCTGGAGAATCTCCAGCCGCGGGGTTTGGATTACTTCCGCAGCGCGCCACCTGGGTTGACCCTCATGGCAGCGACGATCTTATCGGCAATCCTGCTCGCGGCTGTCTTTTGGGGCGCGTGGTATTGGGTTGAGCGGAGCGGCTCGCCGGGACTTCGCCGGTTGGCCCATGTCAGCTTCTTGCTGCTTCTGGCCTATTCGGTCGAGTCAGTACGGCGGTATTGGAACACGCAAACGGATCATTTCGATAGCGGCAGCAATATATCTCTGTGGGTGGTGGAAGCGATCCTGGTATCCGGCTGTGTGCTTCTGTTCTTCAATAGCCGCCGCGTGCTCGATCCGGCGCGCCGCGTGGCGGTGCTCCTGCTGTTGCTGTTTCCCGCGCTGATGATCGATTTCGTGATGAATCGCCTGGGCGCGGAACAGGCGGACGTCTACCAGCCGAAACACCCAGCGCCGCTGCTCCCGGATCGCGGCCCGAATGCGCCGCGTTTCGTGTGGTTGGTCTTCGACGAATTAGACGAGCCCCTCGCATTCGAACGCCGTCCGCCGGGCTTGGACCTTCCCGAGCTCGACCGTTTGCGAGGCGAATCGGTGGCCGCGAGCCACGCTGTGGAAACCTCAACCATCACCGCCATCGCCTTGCCATCTTTGATCTGCGGGCGGATATTTTCGAGCGCGCAAGCCCGGGATTCGAACACGCTCGATCTCTATCCCAGAGGTTCGCGGCAGAAGGTGGATTGGAGCACGCAGCCGACCGTGTTCTCTCGCGCGCGCCAGCTCGGCGTGAACGCCGCGCTGGCGGGATGGCATCATCCCTACTGCCGTATTCTCGGAGACCAGCTCACTGAGTGTTTTGCATTGCCCAGCACCCATTCCACGGCCGCGCTAGCCGAGGAAGCCGAAGCCTCGCGAACCGGAGTTTGGAGGACGGTCGCCTGGCTGTTTCAGTGGCAGTTCGCCACGCTGCGCCGGATAGTCACCGGGATACGCCCTGGGGCCTCCGACCTGAGCGACGCCCAAATCCAACGTGGACAGCAGCAGGAGTACCTCCAGATTCGCGACCATGCGTACCGTGACATCGCCGATCCTCGATTCGGCCTGGTGCTGGTGCACTTCCCCACCCCGCACATGTTCCCGATCTACAACCGCAGGGAACAGAATTTCCATATCGAAGGCTCCCTCGATTACTTCGACAACTTGGCGTTGGTGGACCGCACGGTCGGTGAGGTCCGGCGGACGCTCGAGCAAGCTGGCCTGTGGGATCGAACCTCCCTCCTCGTCACCGCCGATCACGGCCTCCGGCCATCGAATTGGATCGACCGAATCGGATGGACCACGGAGCTTGATCGGTTGACCGGCGATCAGCCGCCGCTGACGGTGCCTTTCATCGTGAAACTGGCGGGCCAGAGCCGTGCCATCGCGGTCGATAAATCGTTCTCGAATGTCGCGGCCTCGGACCTCGCTCTCCAGATTCTCGATTCGAAACTCACCAGCGCGGAACAGGTCGCGGCCTGGATGAACCAGCTCAGCAGCGATGAAGCGGGCGCGCAGGCTGTCGCCGCGAACGGCGGCGTGGCCTTCGAGCGGTAGTCCAGAATAATCCTCTTCACACTTGTCGTTCATTGGCCGAACGCTGGCGGTGAAACTGCACTAACGGTTGCCAGCAATGGCAGCGCCCACACAAGTCGCGCGTATCTCCGGGAATCTCCCTAGCAGCAAGAGTGCGGCAACTCCCGCGCGGTCTGGCGCTTCCCATCACAAACCTGCCGCAGCGGTTTCGCCCGCGCAAACGAGCCGTCTCGGGAACCTTTCCGAATTGGTCGTGCCGCTTGCCGTTTTGGGAATCGTGATGGCGATGATCGTGCCGATGCCGCCCTTCCTTCTGGACGTGCTGATCAGCGCCGACATAACAATCTCCGTGATCGTACTGCTGGTTTCGATGCACATCACTCGTCCGGTCGAATTCAGCGTGTTTCCGACGACGCTGCTCTTACTTACCTTGTTCAGGTTGGCCCTGAATATCTCCTCCTCCCGGCTGATCCTAATCCACGGAAACACCGGTACCAGCGCGGCTGGTCAGGTCATCGAAGCGTTTGGGAATTTTGTCGTCGGCGGGAACTATATCATTGGCGTGGTTATATTCCTGGTCTTGATCGCGATCCAGTACGTGGTGATCAACCACGGCGCGGTGCGCATCTCCGAGGTCACCGCGCGCTTCACTCTGGACGCCCTGCCCGGCAAACAAATGTCGATCGATTCGGATTTGAACTCCGGTCTGATCGACGAAGCCGAGGCGCGCAGCCGGCGCAAGAAGCTGGCCGCGGAAGCCGAGTTCTACGGCGCGATGGACGGCGCAAGCCGCTTCACGCAACGGGATGCGGTCGCGAGCATATTGATCACTTCAATCAACATCGTGGCCGGTTTTCTAATCGGAGTGCTGCAGAACGGCATGGAATTGAAGCGCGCGCTGTCAACGTACACCGTACTGACGATCGGAGACGGCTTAGTCACGGTGATTCCGGCGTTGATGGTTTCGGTCTCAGGCGGATTGATCGTTACGCGAGCCAGCTCCGATGAAAAGCTGGGAGCCGACGTTCGCCGCCAGGTGTTCAGCAATCCGCAGCCGCTGCTGTTTTCCGGAGGCGTGCTGCTCGCGATGGCCGCGTTTCCGGGCCTTCCCACGATTCCGTTTCTAATGCTCGGATCGGGCGTGGGATTCGCTGGCTGGAAGCTGCGCCAAAAAAATGCCGCCGCCGAAAATGTTCCGCCGGCAGCCGCGCCCGCTCAGGCCAAGGAAAATCTGGAAGCTCTTCTCAAGGTGGAGCCCCTGGCTGTGGAGGTCGGATTGGGATTAGTGCGGCTGGTGGAAGGCGGGCAGAATTCGCCACTATTACGGCGCATCGCGGCAATTCGCCGTCAGATGGCTTCGGACATGGGCTACATGCTTCCTCCGGTGCGTGTTACCGATAATCTCCAGCTCAAAGCCAATGAGTATCTGGTGCTAGTGAAAGGTGCGGGAGTCGCGCGTTATGAGCTGATGCCGGATCGCGATCTCGCGATTCATCCAGCCGCATCCACCGCCGCTCAAAACCCGCGGCAAGCGAGCGCACCCGTCATCGAAGGCATTCCCGGGCGCGAACCCGCTTTCGGCATCCCGGCGGTTTGGATCTTGCCCTCGTCCGCAAACCACGCGCGATCGCAGGGCTACACGGTGGTCGATACCGTCAGCGTATTGGGAACTCATCTCGCCGAGCTGATCCGCAGGCACGCTTGCGAATTACTCTCGCGTCAGGACACTAAGGCAATTCTGGACCGAGTTGCGCAAGACAATCCAAAAGTTGTCGAAGATCTGGTTCCGAAATTGCTCCCTCTGGCAACCGTGCAGAAGGTCTTGCAGAACTTGTTGCGAGAGCGGGTTTCGATCCGGGATGCGGTGACTATCCTGGAAGCGCTCGGTGAAGCGGCGGCGATGAGCAAGAATCCAATTCTTCTCACCGAATATGCGCGCCAATCGATCCGGCGGCTTCTGGTGAAGCCGTATCTCAACGCGGCAGGCGAGCTGCCCGCGTTCTTCGTGGATTCGCAGATCGAGCAGACCATCGAAGGCGGGGTTCAATACACCGAGAACTCCAGCCACCTGAACCTCCCGCCGCAGAAGATGCGTGAGATTCTCGACCGGTTCACGCGCTCGGCGGGCGCGCCGGATTCGCCGATCGCGGCCGTCACCAGTTCCTCCGCGCGCTACTTCTTGCGGCAGATCATCGAAGGCCAAGCTCCGAATCTCTCGGTTCTGTCGCACAACGAAATTCCTCCCGGCGTCCGCGTGGTGTCGCTGGGACTTATCCAATGAGCCTGAGCGAGTGAAACGAGAGCAATGAAACTCAAGAGTTATTTTTCAGGAACCGTGGAAGAGGCAATGCAGCTTGCGCTGCAGGAGTTGGGAGACGACGCCTTGCTGGTGAACGCACGGCCGGCCACGCCGGAGACGCGCTATCTCGGCGCGTACGAGGTGGTCTTCGGAATTCCTCCCAAACAGATCGAGGCCGCCGTCGCGCATCAACCAAATCCTCCGCTCTCGATGAGCGCCGCTGCCTCCATGAGTGCTGCGGCGGCGAGCAGCCCGGCGCCGGCAATCAACGGATCGAGCGCTCCTCCCGCCGGCGATCGCATGGCGCATCTCCGCATGGCTCTGGAAGTAGCCGGGCTGAAGCGGGACTTCGAAAAGATGATGAATTCTCTCTTGGAAGGGCGCACCCCTCCGCTTCTTCCGGCAGCTTCCGCCTCAGCGCCATCGACCGAGGAGCCCCCGGTACCGCCCTGCCAAGCGGATCCCACTCTTGGCCGGGCCGGCGCCGCGCGAGCCATCGTTGCCCTGGTCGGCCCGCCGGGCGTGGGCAAGACCACCACGCTGGTCAAACTGGCCGCGCGCTACGGCCTTGCGGCACGGAAACCGGTGCAGATTATCTCTGCGGACGTATTTCGAATCGCCGCCGCGGACCAGCTCCGCACGCTCGCCTCGATCTTGGGAGTCGGTTGCGAGATCGCGGAGACCGCGGGCGGGCTGGCGCAGTTGCTCGAAGCGCATCGCGCGAAGGATCTGGTTCTGGTGGACACGCCGGGACTGGGGCGCGCCGACATGGAAGACGCGTCGGACTTGGCTGCCCTGATTGCTTCTTATCCCGACATGGATACGCACCTGGTGCTGCCGGCGTTCATGCGCCCTTCCGACATGGGCCGGGTCATCGAACAGTACGCCGTATTCCAGCCTCGCAAGGTGTTGTTCACCTGCCTGGACGAAACCGGCTCTCATCAAGACTTGGTTCGCGTCGCCGCGAGTCATGCGCTGCCGGTCTCGTTCCTGGGAACCGGCCAACAGATACCAGACGACCTTGAGCCCGCCAGCGCCGCCAAAATCGCGGAGCTCGCCGGGCCCGGTCCGATCTCATTCCAAACCAGAGGAGCCGCCGCGTGAAAGAGGCCACACAACGCGAAACCGAAGCGCACGCCGCCGTCAGCGAGTACCAGGAAGAGTCCTTCGAGGCTTTTCCTCCCGGTCCCGAGGCGCGGGAACGCCTGATCCTGGAGCATCTGCCGCAAGTACGGCTGATCGCCCGCCGCATTCATGAGCGCCTGCCCGAAAGCGTAAGCCTCGACGATCTCATTTCCACCGGCGCGATCGGCCTCATTTCGGCTATCGACCGCTTCGACCCCTCCTTGAACGTCAAGCTCAAGACCTATGCCGAATACAAAATCCGCGGCGCGATTCTCGACAGCCTGCGCGGTCTCGACTGGGCGCCGCGGCAGCAGCGCAAGCGATCGAAGCAAATCGAGAAGGCTATCACCGCGGTCGAGCAGCGCGTTCAACGGATGCCATCGGAAGAGGAAATCGCGGCGCAACTCGGCGTAACCATCGAGGAATATCACGAATGGCTGGTTGAGGTGCAGGGCGTGAACCTGGGAAGCCTGGAAATCGCCACGCCGGATGAGGAAAATGGCCGCGATCTGCTGAGCTACGTCTCCGG
>JASHRP010000184.1 GCA_030037375.1 Bryobacteraceae bacterium
GGGCTATTGCGGAATCGGAGGAGCAGGGCATTGTGCTCGATGTCGGCTGCGGCGGAGGCTTGTTCCTCCAGATGCTCCGGCAGCGCATTGGCGCCCGGATGGGCGAACGTTTCGCTGGCCTTGATTTCTCGCTCGAAGCCGCCAACGCCGCCTGGCGGCGCTCCGGAGTGCCGGTGGTGTGCGCTACTCTCTCCCGCGCACCTTTCGCGCCATCGAGTTGCTCCTGCATCACCATGTTTCACGTATTGGAGCATCTCTACGATCCCGCGAGCTACCTCGAAGCGGCCCACGATCTGCTCAGGCCGGATGGCCGCCTGATTATTCAGGTTCCCAACGCCGCTTGCTGGCAGTTCCTCTTATTCGGCGAGCGTTGGAATGGCCTCGATGTGCCGCGCCACCTGATCGATTTTCGCAAGGCGGATCTCGACACCTTGCTCGATCACTGCGGATTCGAGGTTCTTCGGCACAAACATTTTTCTCTGCGTGATAATCCGGCGGGCATGGCCACCAGCATTGCGAGCAGTCTTGATCCCATGGCCCGCCGCCTGCGTCATGCCGCGGAAACGCCCCGGGAGCGGTTGTGGAAGGACCTCGCATATCTCGGCCTTACGGCGCTTTCTCTTCCTTTCACCTTGCTTGAGGCAGCGTGCCGCGCCGGTTCCACGATCATGGTGGAAGCCCGCAAGAAGTCGTGATCTACGCGCGGGCGCGCTCCTGGCTGCCGGATTCTCTGCGCCGCTACGTGCTCCATTTCGAAGCGCTCATCGAAGATTCGGTGCAACAGTTCGCCGCTTCGCTTCCCCGCGGATCTCGGGTGCTTGATGCCGGCGCGGGAGAGGGGAATCACCAACCGTTTTTCAAGAAGCATCGGTACACCGGAGTGGATCTTACCGTCGGCGACGCGGCATGGGACTATTCACGCTTGGACGTCGTGGGCGATCTCGCCGCCCTTCCCTTCCGGGACGGCGCCTTCGATGCCGCCTTGAACGTCGTGACCTTGGAGCACGTCAAAGAACCGCAATGCGTTTTGTCTGAGCTTGGCCGAGCTCTTGCCCGCGGCGGACGGCTGCTGTTGATCGCGCCACACGAATGGGAGGAGCATCAACAACCCCACGACTACTTCCGCTACACTCGCTACGGGCTTGCGCATCTTCTTCGTCGCGCGGGTTTCGAGGAAATTGAGATCCGTCCGGCGGGCGGGTTCTTTCGCCTGCTTTCGCGGCGATTGCTGAACGCGCTCCAATTCTTCCCTGGACCGCTAATGCTGATCGCCGCTGTATTTTTTGTACCGCCCGCCTTGCTATTGCCGCTCTTCGAGCCGCTGGATCGCCGCCAAAACTTTACACTGGGATATATATGTACCGCTCGCAAATCCTCCTAATGGTCCTGCTGGCGTCCGCGTGCTCCGCGGCGGAATTCTCCGGCGCCGCCGCTTTCGACTTCGCCAAGGCCTCGGTGGCTTTCGGTCCGCGCCCCGCGGGATCGGACGCAAACCACAAGCTCCAGGCGTACATCTTGCAGAAGGTTCGTGTGCCGGGCGCGCAGGTGGTGGAAGACAACTTCACCGCGCAAACTCCGCGCGGTCCCGTAGCGATGAAAAACATTATCGTGAAGTTTCCGGGACGCAGCGGCAAGGCGATCGCGATCACCGGGCATTACGACACCAAACCGTTTCCGGGGCGCAACTTCGTCGGCGCGAACGATGGCGGCTCGTCAACCGGCGTGTTGCTTGAACTCGCGCAAGCGCTCGCGGGCCAGCCTCGAACCGATGAGGTCGATCTGATCTTCTTCGATGGCGAAGAGGCCTTCGGCGAATGGACCGCGACCGATAGCGTCTACGGCAGCCGGCACCTCGCGGACACTTGGAAGAGGGATGGTTCCTGGGTGCGGTATAAGGCGCTGATCAACGTCGACATGATCGGCGACAAGGATCTCGACATCCTGCAAGACACGAATTCAGACGTGAGCCTCCGCCGCCTTGTGTGGAACGCAGCCGCCGCACTGGGATATCAGAAATATTTCACCAACATGAGCGAACCGATGGACGACGATCACATGCCGTTTGTCCGTCTGGGCGTGCCTTCCCTCGACGTAATCGATTTCGACTATAAGCCGTGGCACGAAGATACCGACACGCTCGATAAAATTTCCCCGATGAGCATGGAGATCGTCGGCAAGGTGATGCTCGAGTCGATCAAACGCCTTCAGCAACAGTGACGGCGGCGAGATGAAAAACGCCGCGGCGCGGCCGGAGCGGATCGCGGTTTATGTTTTCGCGCTCGCTCGAACCATCCTTTGCGGCTACTGCGCGTTTACGCAATCCATCACCGTCGACGAAGCCACAACCTACCTCAATTACGTTCGCGAGCATTGGTCCAACGTATGGAGCAATTACGATCCGAACAACCATGTGCTGTACTCAATTCTCGCGCAGCTTTCGGTCCGGGCCTTCCATGCGAGCGAGTTCACGCTGCGCCTGCCCAGCGTCCTCGCCGGATTCTTCTTCGTCATCGGCTTACATCGCGTTCTTGCCGCTACGATTGAGTCCGGGGTCATCCGATGGATCGCTCTGGTGGGTATCAGTCTTGCTCCTCTGATGCTGGATTTTGCGGTCGCCGCGCGCGGTTATGGGCTTGGTCTGGCGCTGCTGATCTGGGCGATTTACTTCTCAATGGAGCAGCGGGACTTAGCCGCCGGAATCTGTGCGGGATTGAGCATCGCGGCGACATTCAACCTGGCGTTCTGTGCCATCGGCCTGATTGTTTTCCCCCTGATCCGCGACAAAGATAATCTCTCCGTTCGCGTGGCGCGAAGCCTCGCGGTCTTGATTTCCGCAGGCGCGATCTTCCTAGCCCTTTGCTTTCCGATCCTGCGGCAAGTAAGAACCGCGCAACTCTATGTTGGAGAGCCGACCATCCGCGCGGCGCTTTACAACCTCGCGTTCCTGACCATCCGAGCCGTCCCCGGTCATCCGGGATTGTTCGGCACGGGAACAGGCGCGCGAACCATCCAATACATCTTTCTTCCGGTGCTCACAATATTCATCGCGGTTGTCGCGATTCGCTCGCGACGTTCGTTCTTGCCCGCGCTTGTGCTTCTGCTCGCGCTGGTGGCGATCGTCGCATCGCACTTCATGGCGGGCCTAAACTATCCGGTCGATCGGCTGGGCCTGCACCTGTTCATGTTGCTCGGCCTGGCATGGGCGATCGCCGTCGCGAACGTGTCCAAGAGATGGATCAGGGCCGTGAACGGACTGCTCGCCGTGGTTCTGATCGCTCAGTTCATGACCCAGTTCCACACTCGCTACTTCGCCTTGTGGGAATTCGATTCCGCCACCAAGCAGGTTGCGCTGCGCCTCCGCGACGGCACACGCGGCGCGCCGCCGGATTCGGTCTCCGTCAGCGCTTCCTGGTTCCACACTCCGGCGCTCGAATTCTACCGGCGCGTGTGGAAAATCGCTCCGCTAAAGCCGATTGAGCGGCACGAGCGCACGATCCTGAACGGGTTCGATTACTACGTGCTCAACCTGAAAGAAGACGACGACTTAAAAGCCGCCGGAATTCCGGCGGCTCTGACCCCCATCTTCAGCGATGAATTTTCCGGCATTGTGCTCGCGAAGGGGCGCTGAGCTCTGAGTGATTCGCCGGCACAACGGAGCTTGGCCCGGCGGAGCGCCACAAGTTGCTTTGGCCTCCTTGGGGCCGGGCCGGCCCTGTGCCGGCTAATCCTCGTTCTCTTGCGCTTTAACGAAAGCCAGGATATCGAACCGCTTGATCTCGCGGCCGGGAAAGAAGCTGTTGACCGCATCCTGCACTTCCGGAAAAACCTCGAAAATGGTGTGCAGCTTAGTCAAAGCCAGCAGCTCGACGTTGCGCTTGTTTGGATTGACCAGCTTCAACATGCCGCCGTGGCGCTTGAGCGAGGTGTAACAGATGACCATGCCGCCAAGCCCGGTGGAGTCGACGTACTCCACCTGCGACAAGTCGAAAATCATGTTGAAATGCCCGGCCGCGATCGCCTGGTCCACCTTCTCGCGAATCGCATTGGATTCACCGGCCGTCAACCTTCCCTTCAAGGACAAAATCTCCACGCCCTCGCGAATACTCTCGTTGATTTCGATGCTCATGAAGACGTTTCCAGTGTAACGGATGCGACCGCGGAGCCCATTCCAGTGGTCCCCGTGTGATGCGCCGCATCCGTTTCGCGCGGGAGCAGAATGCGGAAGCGCGTTCCCTCTCCAACGGTTGACGCCACTTCAATGCGGCCGTCGTGTGCCTGCACGATCCACGATACGAAGCTGAGTCCCAACCCCAGCCCCGAGATTTGGTTGGTCATTGCGCTGCGCACCCGATAGAAGCGGTCGAAGATGTGCGGCAGATTGTCGGACGGAATACCCACCCCAGTGTCCTCCACCTCCAGCGAAACAAACGCTGGGGATTCGGACGGTCCCACTCGCACTTCCACCGCCCCGCCGCCGGGCGTGTACTTCATGGCATTCGATAGCAGATTCGCGAGCAGTCTTTCGATCTGCGTGCGATCCGCGTGAATCCAAGCGCCAGGAGCAATCTGCGCTTTGAGGGTAATTTTCTTCTCCTGCGCGGGGATCTGGAACTGATCCACCACTTCAAGCGCGACCTCGCCCAAATCGAGCGTCGACTTCTGCAGCGCCAATTGCCCGGATTCGGCTTGCGACAGCAACAGAAGCGCGCGCACGATGCTCGATAACCGCTCGACATCTTCGAGCGCGTTCACCATCGCCTCTCGGTACTGCTCCGGCGTGTCCGCGGTAAACAGGGCCACTTCCAGCTGACCGCGAATCGCGGTAAGCGGGGTGCGCAGCTCGTGCGAGACATCGGTGGAAAACCGGCGGATCTGCTCGAAGGATTGATTCAAGCGAGCGGTCATGAGGTTGAAGCTTTCGATCAAATGATCCAGTTCGTCACCCGCACCGCGCAGCGGAATTTGCAGGGACAAGTTGGATCCGGTGATGTTCTGCGCCGCTTGCGCCACCGAATTCACCGGACGGATCGCGCCTCCAGCGACCACCCACCCAAGGAGGATCGATAGAAGGATCGTCACGGGCAGCAAGAAGAAGTACCTTTTCGTGACCTTTGAAACATCGGCCTGCGTGCCTGCCAGCGATCTCCCGATCGCAAGGAAATACCGCCGCTTCTTGCGCGGAGGCTTGGGATCGTCAAAGACGGTGCCGGCTTCGATCAAAAACGGCTCCCCGACTTTGCTCCAACGCTTACTGAAATCCTGTTTGGATTGAGTCACAATCTGCCGGATTTCCTCCGCGGAGAACGAGACTGCGGCGTAGGTGTCGGCGTTGTAATCGAGGTAGTTACCGTTAGCGTCGGCGATCAAGTAGACGTTCTTCAATTGCGCCACAACGTCGGCGTCCTCGGGTTCGGGACTCCAAACCGGCCGCGCATTTTCGATCGTGAAATACTCTTTTGCGGCGTCCCACTGCTCTTCTAGAGCCGCCTGCTCGCGTCCCTCCAATTGGGTTTGAAGAATCTGGCGGTAAAACACGCCGATGCCGATCAGCAGCGGAACGAAAAAGAAGACGTAGCTAAGCATCAGGCGGACGCGCAGCCCGCGCACAAACCGAACCGGCAGCTCGCGCATGCCGAATACGCGGGTAAACCGTGCCATTGGCTAGATTGTCCTCTCGGCTTGCCTTTCCGGGGCTTCCAGCATATATCCGATGCCGCGCACGGTCTGGATCATCTTCTGCGGCCATTTATCGTCGATTTTGCTCCGCAGGTGGCGGATATAAACATCGACGATGTTAGTCAGCCCGTCGTAATCCATGTCCCAGACGTGTTCCACAATCATGGTGCGGCTCAGTGGCCGACCGCGGTTGCGCATCAGGTATTCGAGGATGCTGAACTCTTTCGGCGCAAGCTCGATGTTCTCGCCCGACCGCACTACCTTTCGGCGAATGCAATCGAGCGTGAGGTCGCCGACCTGCAAACGCTCCGGCGTAGGCTGGCCGCGCCGCAGCAGAACGCGCACGCGGGCCAACAGCTCGACGAAGGCGAACGGTTTCACCAGATAATCGTCGGCGCCGCCTTCCAATCCCTTGACCCGGTCATCCACCGCGTCGCGAGCGCTCAAAATCAGCACCGGCGGCGTGACCTTGCGATTGCGGATTTTGTTCAAAACCGTCAGTCCATCGACGTCCGGCAGGCCCAGGTCGAGGATCACCAGGTCGTATTCGGTGGTGTGGACCATGTCGATGGCCTGCGTGCCCGTTTGCGCCACGTCCACAGCGTATCCCGCGCTTTCGAGGCCCCTGGAGAGGAAATCCGCGATCCGCTTCTCGTCTTCCACCACCAGGATCCGCATATCAAGAGTTTACTAGGTCCTCATCGGTGTTAACGTACTGCCGAAAAGGAGAAACTCGGAACGAGGGTGGTCGGGGCGGCAGGATTTGAACCTGCGATTTCCTGGTCCCGAACCAGGATGACGAAGAGAATCAATAACTTAGCTATGGGCATAGGTATTGAGATGGATTTTGACATATTGTTCCAAGGCAAGAAGTTAAAGCGCATTAGGCGATGAGGTGTCGCAAGCAGTCACAATCCTTCTATGCAGGGGGTGGGCATAGTTTTGGGCATAGTCGCCGATAGCCCTGGCGAACAGATCTAGCCTTTTACGCAGACCACCTGCCGAAGCGTATGGACGATCTCCACCAGATCGGCCTGCGCCGCCATCACCGCGTCGATCGAC
>JASHRP010000185.1 GCA_030037375.1 Bryobacteraceae bacterium
GCTGAAAACACCCGATTTAGGCACGGGCTGTTAGCTAGCATCGGCAAGTTGATCTTGGACCGGTCCCAATCGGTGTGGTTGGTCAGGATGATGTCCGCGCCCGCCTGCTTTACAATCGCGCTGAACCGCTGCGCGGACTTGATGTACTTCTCCACCGCCTCGCGGTCCGCATTGAGCCCTACTCCGCCCCAAAGCGCGGCGATGTGCGGAGTCCCATGGTCCGTCGCTGGAAATATGCTCGAGATCGTTCCTGGCGTGTGGCCCGGGGTGATGTAGAGCGTAATGGTGGTATCGCCGAGCGTCAGTTTCTGCCCGTCGGTCGCTTCCATATCCCGCTTAGGCTTTGTGCCGTTGGTTCGTTTGTCGAGCACGTCCCAATCCGCGGGCGACATGATCACCTGCGTGCCGTAGTGCTCTTGAAGGAACCTGGCGCCGCCATCGTGATCGGGATGGGCATGGCTGACCACCGCGTATTTGATGTTAGCGGGGTCCAATCCCAGCTTCTTCATTCCCTCGGCGACCTCATCTTCGACTGAATAATCGAAGATCGTGTCGAGCACGATAATGCCTTGCGATGTTGTGATCGCCCACACGGAATACTCGGATTGGCCGAAGAAGTAGAGGTTGTCGAAGACCTTCACGGGCTCGGCGTGCCAGGTCGAGCGGTCGGGAGCGCCAGTTCCCCGGCCCCCGGCCCCGCGCCCACTTGCCGGTCCGGCCACTCGGCCCGCGGCTTGGCCTCCTCGCGCCGGCGCTCCAGGAACGGCGCGCTGCCCGCCGGGGCCCGGCCCGTAGCACTGGAAGTTGAAGAGATTTTGAAAGTCGTCGCCCGCCGCGGCTTTCGCGGCTGCGATGTGCGCCTCCGGAGTATCGGCTGCATTCTGCGCTGGAGCGACTGTTACAAAGACCGGTACAAAGAACGTGGCGGCAGCAGCCAGCAAGCCAAAGACAATCCTCATCGACCTCATTGTCCTTCTCTTCATAACGCCCAATAGTACATGATATGATCCACTTTGGACACGCGAGGAGTATTGAGATGACCAAGCAGAGTCTCGCATTGGCTGGATTCGGGATAAGCATTGGATTGATATTGGGCGCGGGCGTTGAACGCGCGGACGCGCAGCAGCCTGCCCCAAGCAACTATGTGCCGCCCAAGACCCCATGGGGCGATCCCGACCTTCAAGGCATTTGGCCGCTCAACCATTTGATCGCGACGCCGTTGCAGCGGAACGAAAAATACGGCGACCGCCAGCACCTGACCGAGGAAGAACTCGCAGCCGCCAAGAAGAGCGCGGACGCCCGCAATAAGCGCTTCGAATCGGGCGCAATCCCCCAGGCCGACTCCGGCACGGGGGTCACCGATCTTACATCTCTGCTCAGCGAGCCGGCCAATGGCCGATTCCCCGCGTTGACGGAAAACGGAAAGAAGATGTACGCGGAGATGCACGGCAGCTACAAGCCGGGCCAAACCGTATTCGATACGCCTAACGACTTCGATGAGTGGGATCGATGCATCACGCGCGGAATGCCGGTTTCCATGGAGCCGCGCAACTACAACAACGGCATCCGCATAATGCAGTCGCCGGGGTACGTTCTGGTCCTGCTCGAAATGGCACACGAAGTCCGGATTATCCCCACCAACGGGCAGCCTGCGCCGGATAGCTCCATCAAAGAGTATTTGGGTGAATCAAGGGGTCACTGGGAAGGCAACACGCTGGTGGTGGTGACGACCAATTTTAATGGCAAGGGAGATCTGACCAACTCCGGCGTTCCCGGTTCTCCGCCGCTCACCCCGGAGTCGCAACAAACGAAGATCACCGAGCGCTTCACGCGCATCGCCGCGGACACGATCGATTATCAAATGCACGTCGAGGATCCCGATGTGATCGTGAGCCCGTTCACGGTTGCGTACCCGATGAAGCTGGATAACAGCTACAAGATGTACGAGTACGCCTGCCACGAAGGCAACAACGCCATTCGCGGCTACATCGAGACCTCCCGCTATGAGCGGGAGCATCCGAAAGCGAAGCAGCAGTAGCTCTAGGATTGGCGCCGCCACACAACAAGTCCAGCCATGGGCATGGTCTATTGTTGCCGGCCGTTATTGTTGAAACTGAACCCAGCGTTGTAGCATCCTAGTCCGGGGCGGGCCATGTATGCCCGGCCAGAAAGAGCAGGTCCACGACGACATGCACAACACTACAACTATGCGGAAAATCGAGCGAATGCTCGAATCCGCCGATCATTGGATAGAGAGACACAAGGCGTTCGAGCAGCTCCAGGAAGACTGGGGTATTTTCGGCCGCGCTGACCGTCCGCCTCAATTGCCCGCGGGCTGGATCGTATACTCAGCTTGCTACGAAACCGATGGCGCCAGAAAGGGCTGGAACGTTGAGCTCCTCGGCACGTCGGCGCCCTTCCAGCACAGCTCCATCGTGGAGGGATGGGATAAAGAGAGCCTCGACTCGGCTCTTCATCAAGCAAGCCGCAAGATCCTGGCTGCCTGATTGGCCTAGATAGAAGTGGATTGGGCTGCTCAAGCGGGCAGCCCAACGCATCGATTCAGATTGCATGCCTGGCGCGACTCAGGCGAGAGCTTTTCCGTACAGCACGAGCAG
>JASHRP010000017.1 GCA_030037375.1 Bryobacteraceae bacterium
TTCGGCAGCCCGGCTTCGGATTTCTACGGCTTCGACCGCGCGGGCAACGATTTATTCGGCAATTCCGTGGTCGCGATCGACATCAACACGGGCAAGATGAAGTGGTATTTCCAGGCCGTCCACCACGATTTATGGGACATGGACTTGCCTCCGTCGCCGCCGCTGATCGACGTGACGGTCAACGGAAAGAAGACGCCGATACTGGCGCAGACCGGCAAGCTGGGTTATATGTTCCTGTTGAATCGCGAGACTGGCCAGCCGATTTTCGGCGTCAAAGAAACACCGGTTGCGCAGAGCACCGTTCCGGGCGAGCACACGTCGCCCACGCAGCCGATTCCCGTGAAGCCGCCGGAGCTCGCGCGCCACAACTTCTCGATGGCCGATATGGTCACCGCGGATGACACGAATGAAGCGCATGCGAAGGCGTGCCAGGAACTCGCGCAAAAGAGTGGACCGCTGGTAAACCAGGGACCGTACACGCCGTGGGTGTATCGGGCTCCGGGCGCGCCGCCCACTTCGAGCATTATTTTCCCCGGAGCGATCGGCGGAACCGATTGGGGCGGAGTTTCGGCCGATCCGAAGCTCGGCTATGTATTCGTCAATACGTCCGACTACGCCAGCTTCGGATGGATCGAGAGGATGCCGGATGGCTCGCGCGTGCCCTACGACCAGCGCAGCGTCTACGGAGCGCCAGTGCCTTCGAAATTTTGGGATCGCAAGACCGACGCAAGCGGAGCGTTGCTCGGCGAGCAGAGCTGGCCGTGCCAGAAACCACCATGGGGCCGTTTGACCGCCGTTAACGCAGCCACCGGCGAGTTTGCCTGGCAGGTCCGATTGGGCGTAACCGATGAACTGCCCGAGGGAAAGAAGAACACTGGCCGCGTGAACGTGGGCGGTTCGATCGCCACCGCCGGAGGATTGGTGTTCATCGGGGCGACCAATGACCGGCGCTTCCGCGCGTTCGATTCGAAGACCGGGAAGGAGCTGTGGGTCACCAAGCTCGATTACAGCGCCATCTCGACGCCGATGACGTATCAAGGCAAGAATGGCAAGCAGTACGTGGCCATCAGCGCGTCCGGGGGAGCAGGCATTACGGATCCAAACCCCGCTCGCACTGAATCCCTTTACGTGTTCGCGCTTCCGTAGGCGGCAAGTGCATTCGACGCTTGGCTGATTTCGCGCACAGAAGTCCGAGGCAGCCGAAGCAAAACGAGGCAACGGGAAACACTGCCGCGCCGATGCCCAATCCGGTTGTGCGATGGGCCGCGTCGATCAATCCGTTCGATGCGAGATACGCCAAGCGCAACGTATAGTAACAGAAGAAGAGGCTCGCGCAGGCGCAGATTGCGGAAACGATCGCAAGCAGAGCGCCGATGACTCGGGCGATCAATTGTTCTTCTCGATCGACACTGCGCCGTGATCGACCAGGATCCCGTCGTTCGGATTGAGATGACCGTAGGATCGGCCGTTGACGATTGCTTCTTCGTTGCGGATCAGCACGTCCGCGTCGCGGCAGGGCGTGTAGCGGAATCCGCCGGCGATCTGCAGCGGAGGATGGACGCTGAAGCGATAGCAATCCGTGACCCGGATTTTATGCGAACCCGCGGTGGCTTCGACCTCGCCCAGCAATAGGTTATTGGATTGGCTGCAGGCGGACGTCAGAGCCGTGGCGGCAAGCAACAGCAAGGCGAAGTGCCTCGGAAGGGCCATGGCCGAGCATATAGTACTTTCTATTGTAAAGTCAATAGCAGATAAAAGCGCTTCGTCTACCTATTTCAGTGCCAGAATCCGGTACGCGTCGCCATTTCCGACATTCAGACCCCCGGGCGACCACCATAGGTCAGATACGCCTGAAAACGCGGGACCAACGGATCGCGCCAGGCGCTCTCTTGTTCTCTCCTGCCGCTTCCTCCGACCAATAGACGATCAACGGGCTGCCGATAATGTTTGCCCTTGGGATGAAGCCGGTGTACCGGCTGTCCAATGAAACATCTCGGCTGTCGCCGAGTACGAAGTAATTCCCGTCCGGAACCACAACTTCTCCGTTGCTGACATGGTGTTGGAGCATGTCGCGGCCCGCGGGGTCCATTCGGCCGCTTGGCTCACCGGGAAAGTTATCGCGATAGGAATCGATGTAATCGGTCTTGTGAACGACGTAGGTCTCGCTGACCGCCTCGCCGTTTACCAGGAGTTGCTTGTTGACGACTTTGATCCGGTCTCCAGGAATCCCGACGATTCGCTTTATGAGGGCAGTCTGCGGGTCCCCTGGATAACGATAGGCGATAATGTCGCCTCGCTTGGGGGTTGTCGCAGGCCAAGGCTTCACAAGGATGCGGTCGCCTATCAGCAGCGTGTTTTCCATTGCTCCTGTTGGGACGATAAACGGCTGAAGGAACAGAAAAGGGACGGCTACCAACATGGCCAACGCTATCCATGGGCCGCGACGACCCTTCGGGGCGCCTGAGGCTTCCAGCGATCGACCAGCCATGAAATATACGACGCCGATGGCGGCGGCGATAATCGCAGCGCCTGCGTCTGCGGTCGACGTCAACCTAAAGTCGTTCCGCACTTCGGCAATGGCGAGCACCACGAGCCCGGAGGCTTCATAAAGAGCCAGGCCATAAGCGCTCCATGCCGTGCGTCGAAAGATACCGATGGCGCCAATTATCAGTACGGGAAGCGGTATGAGTTCGGTCAGGCTTCCGGCAGTGAACGCCTGGATCGCGGTCGAAACCGCTAGCAGAATCGTGATGATTCCAGCGGCGATCGCGATTTTGGGAGCTTTCAGACTATCCACTACGGCTGTAGACATCCTATTTCAGTACCAGAATCCGGTGCGCTTCGCTGTCGCCGATGTACAGCAGACCCCCTGCGAACAACACGGAGTGCGGACGGTTCAGCTTGCATTGAAGTGGATCGGTTTCGGCGCAATCGCCCAGGATGCCGGTGCCAAGAATGGTTTTTATTGTGCCGGTCTTCAGATCGATCTCGCGGATTGCTTCACTTTCGGTATCAGCGACGATCAGAGTATTGCCGGGACCGAGCGTCATTCCCTTCGGCCCCGCGAGCCTCGCCATCGATCCGCCGAACTTCGCATCCAGCGCGGGACCCCCGTCGCCGCTATAGCCGCTCTCGCCCGTCCCCGCGATGCGATGCCACGTTTTGGTCTTGCCGTCCAGACGGAGAATCACGTTGCCTTCGCGCAACGCGAGATAAAGATCGCCATCGGGCGTCAGGACCATAGTTCGCGGACCGTTCAGCGGCGTGCCCGTTAGCGGCGCGTTTTCGGGAGTCGGCTTGCCTTCACCCGTGCCGCCGTAGGTCTCGATGATTCCGGTGTCGAGATGCAGCTTGCGGATGCGGTTGTTCATGAGATCGCAGATCAGCAAATTCCCGTCCCGATCGCGGATCACGCAATGAGGCTGGCGAAGTTGCGCTTTATTTCCAGGACCGCCGTCGCCGCCAAACCCGGCGACTCCGGTACCCGCGACCGTCGAAATGATGCCGGTCTTCATCTCGACCTTGCGGATCACGTTGTTGTCGCGCTCGGCCAAATACAAATCGCCTTTGGAATCGAACACCAGCTCATGCGGCGCTGAGAGCGACGCCTGCGTCGCTGGACCACCATCCCCGCTGTAACCGCGCTGTCCGTTGCCGGCGACATCGGTCACCCGCTTTGTCGCAAGATCCATACGGCGGACGCGCTGGTTACCGAGGTCGCACCAGTAGAGCATCCCGTCCGGACCGATGGTCATTCCGTAGGGATTGTTCACCTGCGTTTGCGAGTAACCCGGCATGCCATTGCCGATCAACGTCGTGACTGTCGCG
>JASHRP010000018.1 GCA_030037375.1 Bryobacteraceae bacterium
AAAATTTCGTATCGGCCGTGGCCGTAGGGGTGATTTTGATCGGCCGGCTTGGCCGCGATTCTCAGCCCGAGCCACACCAGGCCGGACGTGACGACGTCGGCGCAAGACTCCAGTCCGTCCGAAACCACGGCCACGGAATTGGCCGCCAATCCGACGGCGATCTTGACGGCGGCAAGCGCCGCGCTCGCGGCGATGCCGGCCAACGCCACGCGCTGCGCGACCCGCTCCCAAGCGGCCATAACTTGAGATTACAACGACACGCGAGCTCTCACGCCGCCGCGTTCTTCGCCAGCGCTTCGACCACTGTAATGTTGGCGATTAACTCCGGCGGCAGATCGTGGCGCGAGGCCAGATAAGCCGGGGAGTTGTAGGAGATCGAGACCGAGCCGGCGGAATCCTCCGCCACAAGAATCTTCAGCGGGAGATCGATGGCAACGCTGGGGGAGGCGAGCATCAGCGGAGTACCGGCTTTCGGGCTGCCGAAGATCAACAACTTAGTGGGAGGCATTTTCATTCCCGCTTTTTCCGCCTCGCCGCTATGATCGATTACCGCAAACAGCTTCACGCCCCTGCTTTCGAGCAAGCGCTCGATTCTCTGAACCGTTTCATCTACTGAGCCACGGCTCGCGACTGTTACGATTCCGTTCTCCGAACTCAGCGGCATGTTGTCTCCTTGTAACAGCGTGTAACCTTTCCCGACATTCTATGTATACCCGGTATGCGCCGCCTCAGCCAGGATCTTCTCTTCGCCCTGCGGACCCTCCGCAAATCCCCGGCGTTCCTGCTGGTTGCCACCCTGTCGCTGGCGCTCGGCATCGGAGCTAACACCGCGATCTTCACTTTGATCGATCAGGTGCTGCTGCGCCCGCTTCCCGTGAAAGACCCGCAGCAACTCGTGCTGTTGTGGAGCCGCGGCCAGCACTACGGCAGCAACAACGGCCGCTACAAGATCTCCTACCCGATGTACGCGGATTTCCGCGATAAGAATCCGGTCTTTAGCGGAATGTTCAGCCGGTACGTCACCGACATGAGCCTCAGTTTTGCTGGACGAACGGAGCGGGTGCAAGGAGAAATGGTCTCGGGAACTTATTTTCCCGAGCTCGGTATCGGTCCCGCGCTGGGACGCGTGTTCGCCCCTGCCGATGATGCGTCGGCCGGTGGAGCTCCATACGCGGTTCTGAGTTATCGTTACTGGATTTCGCGCTTCGCGGCCGATCCCAAAATCATCGGCCAGAACCTGGTCATCAACGGGTTTCCGATGACCATCGTCGGCGTGAGCCAAGCGGGCTTCGATGGAATCGATCCTGGATCGTCGCCGCAAATCCGTGTCCCGCTGGTGATGAAAACTCAGCTTGAACCGCTGGCCGCTTCTTACTACGACTTGACCAATCGCCGCGGCCGATGGGTGAACGCCTACGGCCGTCTCAAGCCCGGCGTCTCTCTCCAACAAGCCAAAGCCGCGCTGGCTCCGCTGTTCCACCAGATGCTGGAGATGGAGGTTCGCGACGCTCCGTTCGCCAATACGTCGCAGCAAACCAGGGACAATTTTCTCAAGATGTGGCTCGATTTACTGCCAGCATCGAGCGGCAATACGAATCTGCAGTACCGGTTCTCGAGCTCGCTGATGGTTTTGATGGCCCTGGTGGGAGTGGTGCTGCTGATCGCCTGCGCGAATCTCGCGAATCTGCTGGTCGCCCGAGCGACAGCGCGTCAGAAAGAGATCGCCGTGCGCCTCGCGCTTGGCGCCAGCCGCGTTCGAATCATTGCTCAGTTGATGGTTGAAAGCGCATTGCTTTCGCTTACCGGCGGCGTGGCTGGGTTGCTCATCGCGATTCTGATCGACACCGCCCTGGTCAAATTCGTTCCGTCAAACAGCAGCCCGGTTACTCTGTCCGCGATCCCGGACCAACGCATTCTGCTATTCAATCTGGCAATCTCGGTGTTGACTTGCGTAGTGTTCGGGCTCGCGCCCGCGCTGCAATCGACTAAGCCTGACGTTGCGCCGACGCTCAAGGATCAAGCCGGGTCGATTTCGAGCGGGGGCGCCGTGATCTTTCGCAAGACTCTGGTGGCCGCGCAGGTGACGCTTTCGCTGCTGCTGTTGATCGCCGCAGGGCTGTTCACGCGCAGCCTCAAAAACCTTCGCGATCTGGACCCGGGTTTCACCACGCGGCATTTGCTCACCTTCTCCGTGAATCCGGTGATGAACGGGTACAAGCAGGAGCAAGCCGGCGAATTCTATCGCGCGCTGAAACAGTCGCTCGATTCGATGCCGGGAGTGGAATCTTCAGGATTGGCGGTGGTACCCGTGCTGGTGGGGAATGAATGGGACAGTTCCATGACAGTGGCGGGTTACTCCGGCCGGGACGGCCCGCAACCGCACATGAATTACATCTCGCCGAATTACTTCCGCACGATGGGCATTCCGCTGGTCCAAGGCCGCGATTTCGCAATCCAGGACGACTCGAAGGCTCCTCCGGTCGCGATCGTGAATGAGCGCTTCGCCAAGCACTTTTTCGATGGGCGCAGTGCGCTCGGCGGGCGGATCGGAATGGGGGGCAATCCGGGGACGCCGACGCCCATCGAGATCGTGGGCATTGCGCGCGATACCAAGTACGAAAGCATGCGCGACGAGATTCCGTATGAAGTTTACATTCCCTATCGCCAGAACACGCTGTTTGGAATGACGGCTTACGTCCGCACGGTGGGCGACCCCGACCGCATGATGGCGCAAATGCGCAAGGCAGTGGCGCAAATCGCGCCCGACCTCCCAGTCGCGTTCATGAAGAGCCTTGATGCGCAGCTCGATGAATCGCTGCTGACAGAGCGCCTGGTTGCGAGACTTTCCACTGCCTTCAGCCTTCTGGCCACGCTGCTCGCCGCGATCGGGCTTTACGGGGTCGTGGCGTATACAGTCGGCCGGCGGACCCGCGAGATCGGTATTCGCGTGGCGCTTGGCGCGTCGCGGGCAAACGTAATCTGGCTGGTGATGCAGGAAGTTGCGAGTCTTACGGGAGCGGGCGTTATCGCCGGTCTCGGCGCGGCGTGGGCGCTCACCGGTTTCGTGCGCCAGCAGCTCTACGGTTTGCAGCCGAACGACGCAGCCTCAATCGCGTTGGCCGCGTTCTCCATCGCGCTGGTTGCGCTCGGCGCGGGCTATCTGCCTGCGCACAGGGCGTCACGCGCGGATCCGCTCAAATCTCTGCGCTGGGAGTAGGAAAATAATTCGGGACGGCTCCGCACTGCCGCGAAGCCGTCCCAACACGCACGCCGACGATCTGTCCTACTTCGCAGGCGTCGCCGGAGTCGCCGGTTTTGCGGCTGTACCCGAACCCGCGGCACCGCTTGCAGTCCCGGTGTTGCTCTTGTTCGAGTTGGCTGTGTTGCCCGAATTGTGCGCCTTCCGATGCTTCTTTGCTGTCTGCGTCGACGGCGTCTGACCGTTGGTCGAGCTCGTGCCGGATTTCGCCGGAGCGGTAGTCCCGCCGGATTGAGCCAAAACCGCTCCTGCCGTTAGAATTGCGCCCAAAATTGCTTTCTTCATCTTCCGTACTCCTTGTTGTCACTGCGTGGGTCGACCTCTTCCGGTTCGGCCTCACGTTTTCATCATGCGTCTGGAGCAGCCATACCGCGATCCCGTCCACACACCACAAACGCGCGCCCCGAAAGGCTATTGACCCTAAGCGTTTGTTCATGAAAAAACGTTTAGTGTGAAACGGTTTAGTGTGAAACGGTTTAGTGTGAAATAAGATGCGCGCGCTGGTCCGGGTTCTAGCCATTGGCTTCACCGCCGTCATCCTCTCGCTTGCCGCTGCCGCATTCATCGGCGCGAACAACGCCCGATCCATTGCCAGCAGTTCCTCTAGCCTGGTGACCGATCAATTGGTGATCACTCACCTGCTGGACGAGGTGGAGCGGGAACAAAGCGCGCTCAACGCTAGCCTGTACCGGCTTGCCGGCAGCCCTAACGCGATCGATCGTTCGCAGGTTCTCTCCGATCTGGATGAATCCGACCGCCAGATCGATGAGTTGGTGGCCAAAGCCGGCCCGGGTCCGGACCATCCGATCTGGGAAAATCTTCGCAGCGCGACGCTGGCATTTTCGAGGCAGGCGCGGGAACTGCTGAACGGCGGCAAGAATTCGGGCGAGGCCAACGGATATTTGTTCTTGCGCCATGAGGCGGTGACGGAAGATGTAGCGGCTCTGGTCGATCTGTTCTACGCTCGCGCCCAAGACACGCAGCGCGACGTCAATCATAAGATCGAGCGTCTGCAGGCCGAATCGACAGTTCTGGTCGGAACGGCGTTGATCATCGCCTTGATATGCGCTCTGGTAACGGTGCGGATCGCCGCCCGAGTCTTCAGCCAGATGCAATGGCAGACGGGCGAGCTGAGCCGGGTGTCGTTCCGCATGCTGGAAATCCAGGAGGAAGTCGCGCGGCGATTCTCGCATGAGCTTCACGATGAGCTGGGCGGATCGCTTACGGCGATCAAGAGCGATCTTGCCGCGCTGGCCGCCGATCCCACCGACAAGGCGAGGATCGACGATTGCACCAAGCTGGTGGAAGATTCGATTTCCAATGTTCGCGAGCTTTCGCAGCTTCTGAGACCGACGATACTTGACGATTTCGGCCTCGACGCCAGCTTGCGCTGGCTGATCGGCCGCTTCCGCGAGCGCACGCGCATCGACGTCGAGTACAATTCGAACTTCGAAGGCCGCCTTCCCGATCAAACCGAGACTCATTTGTTCCGGATCGTGCAGGAGGCGCTCACCAACATGGCGCGTCATTCCCAAGCCACGCGAGCATCCATTAGCTTGCAGTCGGAAAATGGAATGCTGCGTCTTTCGCTTAAGGATAACGGCCGCGGCTTTAGCGGAGACCGGCATAACGGAACCGGCGGAATGGGGATCTCCGGGATGCGCGCCCGCGCCGCGAGCGCCGGAGGCGGGCTCGAGATCGAATCTTCGCCCGGCGGAGGCGTTTCCATTGAAGTATGGGCGCCGCTAGCGGGCGTGCAAAAGGAGCCGGCGTGATCAAGATTCTGCTCGCTGACGATCACGCGCTAGTCCGGCAGGGGTTGCGCTTCATTTTGGAAGCCCAGGACGACATGGAAATCGTGGGCCAAGCCGGCAACGGGAACGAAGCCGTGGAAATGGCGGAGAAGCTGAAACCGGATGTGGTCATCATGGACGTAGCCATGCCGGGATTGAACGGCGTGGAGGCAACTCGCCGTCTTTCGGGGTCGTTGCCGCGCACGCGAGTCCTCGCTTTGAGCATGCACAAGGATTCGGTGTATGTGCGCGAAATCCTCCGGGCTGGCGCTCGCGGGTACTTGCTCAAGGATTCAGGCGACGCGGATCTCGTAGCCGCTGTGCGAGCCGTCGCCAAAGGCGAAGGCTATATCAGCCCCGCGGTGTCGGATGCCGTGCTGTCGGATTACCGCAAGCACGTCACTGATCCTCTGGACCTTCTCACCACGCGCGAACGCGAGGTTCTGCAACTCATCGCGGAAGGCAAAACCAACAAAGAAATCGCCACGGATTTAAATTTGAGCGTTTATACGGTGGAGGCGCATAGGGGACGAATTATGGAGAAATTGAATCTGCATTCGACGGGAGAGCTGGTGCGGTTCGCGCTGCGGAATGGATTGATCGATTGAGGCGCACACCGTTGAAATCCAAAGTCACCTTCGACACGGTTCGCAAGATCGGCATCACGTTTCCCGACGTCGAAGACGGGGCCACCTACGGCCAGGCGGCCCTCAAGGTTCACGGAAAACTGCTCGCGTGCATCCCGTCGAATAAGTCGGCGGAGCCGAATTCCGTGGCGTTGCCCATCGATCCTGAGGACCGGGCGGAGCTGATCGCCGCGGCGCCGGACGTGTACTACGCGCCTGAGCATTATCTCGACTATCCGATGGTTCTGGTGCGTTTGACTCGAGTGGATGAGGCGGCGCTGCGGGACCTGCTCGGCATGGCGTATAAGTATGTAGTCAGTCATCCTAAACACAAACGGACGTTTCGAAAAAAGGCGCCATCCAAAAAGAAGTGATCCGAAGGTTGAAAGCTCGCAGAGAATGGAAGTTCTTCGGCGTTCTGCCGAAGGCTCATCGCGGTCTGGCGATCGCCTGGTGGAGCGCGCTTACTCTGCGAGGATTATTGCCGGGTTTGTTTGCGATCGCCATGGGAGCCTTGGTGGGCGCGGTGCAAAAGGGAAGTCCGCTGGCCGCGCCGTTGACGCTAGTAGGCGCCGTGTTCGTCCTGTTGCAAGTGCTTTCGCCATTGCAATTGGCGATCGGCGCGAACTTGGGCAGCCAGACAGCGTCCTGGTTGTACGATCAGCTCAGCGAAGCGTGCGTGGGACCTCCTGGAATGGGCCATTTGGAAGACCCGCGGCTGACCACGGATCTCACCATGGCTCGCGATTTTGATCTCGGTATCAGCGGCCCTCCGCTTTCGTATGCGATGGATTTCATCGCATCCGGCATGGTGATGTTCGTCAGCGGATTGGCTGGCGCGCTGGTTTTGGCGGCGTACAACTGGTGGGCTCCTCTGCTGCTGGCCGGCGCGTGGCTCGCGACGCATTGGCTGCTGCGCGAGAGCGCAATCTGGCGCGACCGGAACACTGAAGAGGTTCGCGCGGCGCAACGGCAGGCCGATTACGCATACCGGCTCGCGGTCGATCCTCCTGCCGCGAAGGAACTGCGGCTGTTCGGACTGAGCGCGTGGACGGTCCAACGATTCAGCTCCGGACGCCGTTTGCTGCTCGACCTGCAATGGGAGGCGACGCGACTGCGCGAACGGCCGGTAGTGTGGAGCTTGTTGATCGTGCTCGCGGCCAACGCGCTGCTGTTCTGGGCGCTGGCGGAAGATGCGCTTCATGGAACGTTGCCGCTCTCCCGACTGGTGACGTTTGCCAGCGCGGCATTGGGCACAAGCACAATCGCGTTCGGAGGATTATCGTGGGCTCTCGATGGCGCGTCGGCGCCGGTGAATGCGGTGCTGCGCCTCGAAGCGGCGATGGAAACTGCAGGCGCGCTGCCGAAGGGCGAACGGCCCGCCATCGGAATGCCAGCGCGCGAAATCCGTTTTCGCGGCGTCAAGTTCAGCTATCCTGGCGGCTCCGCGCCGGTATTTGACGGTCTCGATCTGACGATTCCGGCCGGTTCTTCGCTGGCGATTGTCGGCCAGAATGGCGCAGGGAAAACAACGCTCGCAAAACTGTTATGCAGGCTCTACGATCCTCAAGAGGGTTCAATTGAGATCGACGGCGTGAACCTGAAGGAAATCGACATCGAAGCGTGGCGGGAGCGTTTGACGGCGGTCTTTCAAGATTTCATCAAGTTCGAGTTGTCTCTGCGCGATAACGTCGCGCCCTTCGGAGCGCCGGACTCTACGATTTATGCCGCGCTTTCTGACGCGGGCGCGGCGAATCTTGCAAGCCTAGACCGGGTCCTTGCAAAAGGTTACGAAGGCGGCACCGATCTCTCCGGCGGCCAATGGCAGCGCGTTGCCTTGGCTCGCGCGCTCTGCGCGGTGAAGATGGGAGCGGGGCTGGTCCTGCTGGATGAGCCGACCGCGCAGCTCGATGTTCGTGGCGAGGCCGAAATCTTCGAGCGCATTCTTAAGGCGACGCGCCGGGCGACGACGATCCTCATCTCTCATCGTTTTTCGACGGTACGCCACGCGGATCGGATCTGCGTTTTGGAGCATGGTCGTGTGGTTGAGCTCGGCACGCACGATGAGCTGATGGCGGCCAACGGACGCTATCGGACCATGTTCGATCTGCAGGCCTCGCGATTCGCTAGCGGCGAAGCGGAGGAGGAAGGAGTCCAACTCGATGAGCTCGCCTGACGGCATGCCCGCGGGACTGCCTTCGATGTGGCGCGCGCTCAAGCGGGCGCATCAGGCCGAGCCTCGGTTGCTGGGCGTCTCCTTTTTCCTAGCGATGTTTGCGGCGCTGCCGGATGCGCTGCTTGCGCTCTGGATGAAGCTGCTGGCGGACGGCCTACTGAAACACGACTCCGGTCTGGTGCTAGGCGCGGCGATGGGGCTCGCCGTTTCGTCCGTCGGGACTTGGTTTCTGCGCGTGATCTCGGACCGTATGCAGCGCCGGTTTCGCGATCGGGTCGCCGTGGCTCTCGAATCGCACGTCGCAAAATTGCAGGCGTCCGTCGCGACTATTGCGCATCATGAGCGTGCGGACTATCTAAATCGGCTGGCGATGCTGCGCGATCAGGTATTCGTGCTGGATCACATGTACATGTCGTTGTTCAACACCTGCGGGTGGGTTCTGCGGCTGGCTGTGACGCTGGCATTGTTGATGTCGATTCATCCTTTGCTCGGTCTCTTAGCCGTATTCGCCATCCCAACCGTATTCACTTCAACCTGGAGGCCGGGAGTGGAACGCGCGATCCAGGAACGGGTGGCTCCGTGGAACCGGCTAGCTCGTCACTTGTTCGTCACCGCGACCACAGCGCCTCCCGGCAAAGAAGTGCGCGTGATGCGCATCGGCAGCCAATTGGTGAAGCAGCGCCGCGAGGCTTGGGAGCAGTGGTACCGGCCCATCGCGGGAGCTCGTTGGAGCACGGCGTGGTGGCACGTGCTCGCCTGGGCGATCTTCGGCTGCGCCTATGTGGGTGCGGTGGTGTTCGTGGCTTCGGCGGTCAAGGGAACGCCGGGTCAAGTGTTGCTGGTGTTGGCGGCGGGGTCGCGGCTTTCCGCGTACATCGGCGCGACCGTGGGCGAGCTCGGGTTCTTGCGCGGGTTCTGGCTGGATGGGTCACGAAGGCGGGCCTGGCTGGAGGATTATGCGGCATCGATTGACGATCGCGCGGATCTGCCGGTTCCCGAGCATCTGACGCAGGGCATCCGCTTCGAGCATGTTTCGTTCACATATCCTGGGACCAATCGGAGAGTGATTGAGGATTTGAACCTGGAATTGAAACCTGGGTCGGTGATCGCGATCGTCGGCGAAAACGGGGCGGGGAAGAGCACCCTGGTGAAGCTCCTCTGCCGCATGTATCAGCCTGATGAAGGACGCATCCTGATCGATGGCGCGGATTTGGCGCGCATCAATTCCGAAACCTGGCGTTCGCGCATCGCGGGTGCATTTCAGGATTTCTTCAAGTTCGAATTTCGCGCGAGCCAAAGCGTCGGATTGGGAGACCTGCCGCGCTTGGAAGACGAGCCAGCCGTTGTCACGGCCGTCGGCCGAGCTGGAGCGGAGGATGTAGTCGCGAAATTGAAGCTCGGCTTGTCGACGCAGCTCGGCGCGACATGGCCGGAAGGCGTGGAGGTGAGCTTCGGGCAATGGCAGAAGCTGGCGCTCGCCCGCGGATTCATGCGGGACCGTCCGCTGGTGCTGGTTCTGGATGAGCCGACGGCGGCGCTTGACGCTGAGACCGAGCACGCGCTGTTCGAACGCTACGCCGCAGCCGCGCGAGGCGATGGCCGCATTACGATTCTGGTGTCGCACCGGTTCAGCACGGTCCGGATGGCGGATCAGATCGTGGTGCTGGACGGCGCTCGAGCGGTTGAAATTGGCTCGCACGAGGAGTTAATGGCGAAAGGCGGGCAGTACGCGGAGTTGTACGGCATTCAAGCCGCGGCGTACAGATAGAGGAAACAGATGTCATACTCAGTCACGAAGAAGACTCTCACGCCACAACCCGCGCTGGCAGTGAAGCGAACCATCAAACCAGACGGCATCGCCAAGGCGCTGAGCGAGATGTTTCCGCAAGTGGCCGTTTACGCCCAACAAAATGGAGTCGCGATCGCCGGAGCGCCGTATGCCCGCTATTTGTCGATGAAGGGAGACGAGTGGGTGATCGAGGCCGGATTTCCGGTTGCCGCGCCCACGGCTGGATCGGATGGAGTGACCGCCGAAACGCTCCCCGGCGGGCCCGCGGCGTTCGCGCTCCATGCGGGTCCGTACGACAAATTGCGCGACGCGCATTCCGCGATTCACGAATGGATTGAGGAACAGAAGGTCGAGCCCGCTGGTGCGCCGTGGGAATCCTATATCACCGATCCCGGCCAGCACGCGGATCCAAAGGACTGGAAGACCGAAGTTTACGTGCCTCTGAAGGCCTGAATCGAAGCGTCAGCCCGATGTCAAGCGGCCGCTCCAGTGACGAGCACCGGCCGCAGCGGCGCGGGTTCCTCTCCGACGGCCTCCGAATAAGCGCGGTTGAAATTCCGCAGCATGCGCGCGCAGCCGGGGTGCGGATGAATCTGCACGAACAGGCGCGCGACGACGCGGGCGGGGAGGCGAGGACAAGCGTCGGCCAGTTCCTTGGCCGTGGAATTCGTGCAGGCAGTGCAATCCAGTTGCTCTTGGACACACAACTCCGGGAGGGCGCTCGCTAAAGTGGTCATAAGTTGAAAGGCAATTATCTCCTTAGACCGTTTTTGCTCCAAGGTGTTTGAGGGGGGTTCCGAACGTCGCATTTGGGGGTACCGGCGCTGTTACACTCGGCTACGTATGGATACAGCGCAGTTGCGCGCTTTACTCGCGCAGGTGAGTGCGGGAGCGGTCGACGTGGACGCGGCTATGGAGCGGATGCGCCATCTGCCTTTCGAAAACCTGGGTTTCGCGATGGTGGATCATCATCGCGCGCTACGGCACGGCGTGCCGGAAGTGGTGCTGGGCAGCGGGAAAACCACGGAGCAGGTTTCGGCGATCGTTGCCTCATTGCTGGCGCGCGCAAGTAACGTTCTTGTAACTCGGGTTTCGGCCGAGACCGCGGAGCGGCTCAAACGCGAGCACGCCGACGCCGAGTACTTCCCCGCTTGCGGAGCGGTTCGTGTTTGGCGCGACCGCGCTTTGCTCGGAAAAGGCAAGATCGCCGTAGTGTGCGCGGGAACCAGCGACCTATTTGTCGCCGAGGAAGCGCAGGTTACGGCGGAGGTGATGGGCAACGAAGTTGACCTGATCCCGGATGTCGGCGTGGCCGGCATTCACCGCTTAATGCACAATCGGGAGCGGCTGACCGAGGCTCGCGTGGTGGTGGTGTGCGCGGGGATGGAGGGGGCCCTGCCGAGCGTGGTGGGCGGGTTGGTGGCCGTTCCTGTCATCGCCGTTCCGACCAGCGTCGGCTATGGCGCGAGCTTTCACGGATTGGCGGCCCTGCTCGGGATGCTGAATAGCTGCGCCAGCAACGTCACGGTGGTGAATATCGATAATGGCTTCGGGGCAGGCTACGTCGCCAGCCTGATCAATCGTCTGTAAGGGACCGGGCGCGCCCTTAAGCTGCGCCGGCATGCCGCAGATGAACGTCTTCGGCGTGCAAGTAAAAGCCAAACAAAGGTTTGCGATTCTCCGGGTCCCAACGGCTCATCTTCCACTGCGCGCGCAAGAAGCGGACTCCGGGGTGCCGAGCCAGATTCACTACCATCGAATACGTGCCGCAGTAAAACTTCCGCGGAAACGCGGCGATCGGCTCCCAGATTTTGCCGTCTGTGGATCCCCAGACAGAGACGTCCAGGTTCTGGCGTTCTAAAATTCTTGTGATGCCGAGGGTGACAAGCAGGTTCTTGCTGGTCTCTTCAACGGCGATTTCGGGGCCCGCGCCATCCTGGCGGGTCACGGATTCCGGGAGCAAAGCTTTCGAAAACATGCGCTCTCCTTGCCGTGGCTTCAGATTCTTAAGAAGCGTTCATCTGCTAACTTCAGCGTCTCATACTTCTTGCAAAAACAAAAGCGGATTAATTTGGAGCCTTCCTCCGGGTGGAAGAAAAAACTCGAACCCGGAACCGCCGCGACTCCTACGTCTTCGATCAGGTGTCGCGCGAACTGCACGTCGTCCTCGAAACCGAAGGCGGAGATGTCCGCCATTACATAGTAAGCCCCGCGCGGACGGAAACAGCGGAACCCGGCGCGATCCAGCATTCCCAGCATCAAGTCGCGCCGGCCTTGATAATCGCGCGCGAGCTCCGCGTAATACGCGTCAGGCAGCCCGAGAGCCACCGCGCCGGCCTGCTGCAATGGCGCGGCTGCCCCCACGGTCAGGAAATCGTGAACTTTTCGAATCGCCTCCGTTAAATCCGGCGGTGCCGCAACCCAGCCGACCCTCCATCCGGTGACCGCATACGTCTTGCTCATGCTGTTCACCATGATGGTACGGTCGCGCATGCCGGGTAGCGTGATCATCGGAATGTGAGCCGCGCCATCGTAGATGATGTGCTCGTAGATCTCGTCTGTGATCGCCAGCGCGTCGAATTCCTGGCACAGCGCGGCGATCGTTTCGAGCTGTTGCTTATCGAAAACCTGGCCCAGCGGATTGCCCGGCGAGTTCAAAATGATCGCCTTGGTGCGCGGCGAAAACGCCTTTCGAAGCTCCTCGGGATCGAAGCGCCAATTCGGCGGATGCAGCCGGACGAACTTGCGCTCCGCGGAGCACAGCAGCGTGTCCGGACCGTAATTCTCGTAGTGCGGCTCGAAGATGATGATTTCGTCGCCGGGATTGGTCACCGCGAGCAATGATGCGATCATGCCCTCAGTCGCCCCGCAACAAACCGTGATTTCGCGCTCCGGATCGAGATCCAGCGCGTAATGCCGCCGGTATTTTGCCGCAATCGCGTCACGGAGCGGCTTCGCGCCCCAGGTGATTGCGTATTGATTTACGTCGGCGG
>JASHRP010000186.1 GCA_030037375.1 Bryobacteraceae bacterium
CTAGCCCGGCGCAACGCTCATGAACCACTTGCATGGCACTCGTCCTTTCTGGGCTGCGCCGAGGAAGCCTTCTGGTTAGAGAGTCTCCTTCGCGTGTTCACCGTCGCGGACGGTGGCGACAATTCGTTGTGCCTCTAGGCTTCCGGGTCAGACTCCTTTGCGGGCTGCTACGCACCACTAGGGTCGACGGCCTCGATTCCGGCGCTGCCCATCAACACGCTAACCCAGATCGCGCCCATTTTCATGCTTCGTTGTGGCGGGGACCGCCATGCCTGACTCCTTTCGTATGCGGCTCTGCGCCGTGGGATTCACCTCTTCGCAGCGTAACCCGCGATGCTACGATTCGGTGGTTGGTCGCTTCATTCTGACTAACGGGCGTTTACTGCACCATTCGCCGTCTTAAAATCGCTGGTACTTCCAGCTCATCGAACAGAGGCTCGTGACCGTTGGCCATCGGAGGAGCCGCGGTGGATTGCGCGGCAGGAGGCGGCACCGGCTCCGCGACCGGTTCGGCAGAAGTGGTCTGGGGCGGTTGACTCTGAGGCAGTTGACTCTGAGATGGTTCGGCAGCCAACGGCTGAGGCTCGGGCCGAGGCAATGGCGCTGGCGGAGCAAGCTCCTGGATCGGCTGCGAGGCCGACGTGTCCACCGCCGCGGAGGGACGGCGCTGAATCGCCGGCAGGCACTCGCGCTCGAAGCCGGTCGCGATCACGGTAATCTTCACCTCGTCCTTCGAAGCCTCGTTGAGCACGACTCCGAAATTGATCTGGACATCCTCATTCTCGGCCGCGGCGCGGATCAGCATGCAGGCTTCGTTGACCTCATGCAGGCCGAGATGGCTCGATCCACTGATGTTGATCAGGATTCCGCGCGCGCCGCGAATGCCGCCTGCATCGAGCAGCGGGCAACTGATCGCCTTCTGGGCCGCGTTGATCGCGGCGTTTTCGCCCGAAGCCGATGCCGTCCCCATCATCGCGTAGCCCATGCCCAGCATGATGCTGCGTATATCGGAGAAATCGCGATTCACCAGGCCGGGGGTGGTGATGATGTCGGCGATTCCTTGCACGGCCTGGCGCAGCACATCGTCCGCGGTGCGGAACGCTTCGAAGAAGCTGGTGCCCTTGGGCGCCAGGCTGAGCAGTTGATCGTTGGGGATCGTGATCACTGTATCGACGACTCCGGCCAACTCCGCCAAGCCTTCTTCGGCCTGCCTGCGGCGCTTCGGGCCTTCGAAGCCGAACGGCTTCGTCACCACGGCGACCGTCAGCGCGCCCAGCTCCTTCGCGAGCGAAGCAACCACCGGAGCCGCGCCCGTGCCCGTGCCTCCGCCCAATCCCGCGGTGACAAAGACCATGTCCGCGCCTTCCAGGAGATCGATGATGCGCTCCGTATCTTCCAGCGCCGCTTGCCGGCCAACTGATGGATTCGAACCGGCGCCCAGCCCGTGAGTGATCTTCGCTCCGATCGCGAGTTGATTCGGCACGGGAGACGCGGCCAGCGCCTGCGCGTCGGTGTTCAGCACGCAGAACTCGACTCCGGAGAGCCCCTGGTCCAGCATGCGCGCCACGGCGTTCGATCCGCCGCCGCCCACGCCGAACACGCGAATCCGCGTACGCGGAGCTGCTTCTTCCTGAATCATGAATTTCAACGCGTCGAGAGCCATGCTTTTCTCCTGTGTGACTGTCTCCTGCGCCACCGTCTCCTGTGTCGCTTTAACCGGGTCTGACTTTCTGATGGGGTCTGACTTTCGCGGCATAATCCGTTTACCTCATCACCAAGCCCAGCAATCCGGAAGCCCGCCGCGCAGGCGTCCGGTTCAGCTTTAGCCTTGCCGAATACATCGCCAAGCCGGCCGCGGTGGTCCATTGCGGACTGTTCAGCTCGTCCGGCCAATTGGCGATTCCCTTGGCCAGGCCGTTGCCCGCCTGGCAGTTCAAAACCCGCTCCGCCATGTCGCACATGCCCGGCAGCAGAGACCCGCCGCCGATCAGCACCACGCCCTCGTACAAGCTGCGCTCCATGCCGGCGCGCTGCAGCTCCGCCAGCACGCGGTGGAATAACTCCTCCGCGCGAGCTTCCAGAATCTCATTGAGGTCCGCACGGCGCTTCTCGCGCGGACCGCGGCTTTCGGGGCTGGGAACTTCGATCAGGCTCGAATCCGCGGTGAGGCCTAAAAGCGCGCAACCGTATTGTTGTTTCAAACATTCCGCGTCTTCATAGGTGACCTTGAACACCGAAGAGATGTCGCGCGTGAAATGGTCGCTCGAGACCGGAATGGAAGACGCGATCTGGATCGAATCTCCGTCATACACCGTCAATCCGGTGGATTGCATTCCCAGATCCACCACCGCCACGCCGCGCGCGCGATCCTCCGGATAGAGGCATGCGTAGGACGCGGCCAGCGGCTCGAACACGGTTTCTTCCACCGGCAGTGAGGCCAGATGCGCCGCCGCAATCAGCGCCTGATGCTCCTGAATCGACGCCGTCACGATGTGAACGTTAGCTTCCAGGCGCGAGCACACGCCCCGGTGCGGCTTGCGGTAGCCGGAGCGGCCGTCAAGCGTAAAATCCTGCGGAAGCACGTGCAGCAGCATCCGGTCGTGCTCCAGCAGAACGTCGCAGGCCAGTTCCGCCGCGTAGCTCAAGTCTCCAGCGGTGAGCTCGCGCGGACGGCCGAACTCGTAGGTGCCGCGGCTCTGCGCGCCCACGATATGCGTGCCGCCGATGCCCAGCGTTACGCCCGCCGAAGACACGCCCGCGCCGCGTTCGGCGTCGATTACCGCGGCCTTCATCGATTCGGCGACCGCCACCTGATCCACCACCCGTCCCTTGCTCCACCCCGCCGACGTTGCCAAGCCGTGCGAGAGATAGCGGATGCGGTCGCCTTCGAGCGCGCAAATCACGCATCGCGTGCGCGAGCTCCCGGCATCCAGGCCCGCCGTGATCTGAGTTCGTGATGACATCTATTGCACCACCGTGATTCGATCCTCCAGGCGCAGATCCAGCACCGCGGCGTTCGACATGCGCTTGTGAATCTCCGAATAGTAGTTGATAAAATTCTGATGCCGCGCCGCGAAATTACGGTCGCCCAGCATCAGCGTCACCGTGCGCCCGCTGAAAGGCTCCTTGACCTTGACATTGTCGGGATCGGAAACGTCCACCTCCGATATCGCGCTTGACGCCGCTGCCAGATCCTTCATCACGCGTTGAAACAACTGCACTCGCGTGCGCCGGACGGTCTGCGGATCGAGCGCGCCCGCGCCGCGCAGCAGCGGAAGCATGAAGCGGTCCTGTCCCGGTTGCAGCAGCACGCCCTCTTCGTCGATCAGCATGGGACGGCCGGAGGCGACTGCCACGAACGCTACCGGCTTGCGTTCCGTCACCCCCACCGTCACGCGATTCGGCCAGAAACGCGCCACGCTTGCGTCCTTCACCCAATCCACCGTGCGCAGACTCGCGCGCCGGTCGGCGAGCGGGACCAGGTACACGCTGCGCCCGAAATCCTCAGCGAACACGTCTTCGATGACCTGCGGAGACACGTGCCCCGCGCCCGATACCTCCAGCGTGTCCGCGCCGCTCTCCGGGCCATTGAACTCGAAGCGCGGATCCTGAATGAGGAACTGTTCCAGCACGTGAAACGCGAACAGAGGCGCGAGCAGCGCAACGGTCGCGCCCGCGGTAACCGCGATCCATTTCGGTGTTGTGATCCAGCGCGCCATCAGCGACGGTTTCTCAACTTCTCCAGAATCGGACCCGCGGCCTGGGAGATGCTGCCCGCGCCCAGCGCGATGATCGCATCGCCTTCCTGTGCGTGCCCGGTAACGGCTTCGATCCCAGCCTGCATGTCGCCCGCGTAATGCGCGTCGCGATGGCCGAACGCTCGAATCCGATCCACCAGCGTGCGCGCGCTCAAACCCTCGATCGGCTTCTCCGACGCGCCATAAATATCCAGGACGAACACGCTATCGGCGTCGTGAAACGCCCGCGCGAATTCGTCCATCAGCGCCTGCGTCCTAGTGTAGCGGTGGGGCTGGAATAAAACGTGAACTCGGCGCAGCCGGCACGCTCTCGCAGCCGCGAGCGTCGCTCGAATTTCCGTCGGATGGTGGCCGTAGTCGTCGATGACCGTGACTCCGCCTTCCACGCCGCGAATCTCGAAGCGCCGGTCGACTCCGGTGAACTTTTCCAGCGCTTCGCGGATTTGCTCCACCGGGATTTCGAGCTCCAGGCCGATCGCCGCGGCCGCCGCCGCGTTGAGCGCGTTGTGTGCGCCAGGCACGCGCAGCTTGAAGCAGCCCAAGCTTTCGCCGTGCAAGGCGAGCTGGAACTGGCTGGCCATGTGGCCGGCAATCGAATGCGTGACGCGCAAATCCGCCTGCGCGGCCGTGCCGTAAGTAAGGACGCGCCGGTTCAGCGACGGCAGAATGCGCTGCACGTTCTCATCGTCCAGGCACAAAACCGCGACGCCGTAAAACGGAATCTTTCCCGCGAACGACGCGAACGCGTCTCGAATCTGATCCAGATCCGCGTAGTGATCCAGATGCTCCCGATCGATGTTGGTGATGACGGCGAGAATCGGCGCGAGCTTCAGGAACGAACCGTCGCTTTCGTCGCTTTCCACCACCAGGTAATCGCTCTTGCCCAGCCGCGCGTTGGCTCCGCCCATCATGCCCACGCGCCCGCCGACCACAACCGTCGGATCCAGCCCCGCGTGCGTCATGATCGCCGCGATCATCGAAGTGGTCGTGGTCTTGCCGTGGCTTCCGGCGACCGCGATGCCGAACTTCTGCCGCATCAGCTCGGCCAGCAACTCCCCGCGCGGAATCACCGGCAGCCCCAGACGCCGCGCCTCCGCCACTTCCGGATTGCTTGCGGGAACGGCCGAGCTCACCACCACCGCTTTCGCGCCTCCCACGTTTGCGGCCTCGTGCCCCAGGCGCACCACCGCGCCGCGTTTCACCAGCCCCTCGGTCACGGGCGACGACCGCAGGTCCGATCCGCTCACCGGGTACCCCATCCCCAGCAGAATTTCCGCGAGTCCGCTCATACCGATCCCTCCGATACCGACGAAGTGGACGGGTTGAGGCTTAAAAAACATTTTATTAATGTATTGTTCCGGCTTGAGAAGTCTTTGTCAACCTATGCTTTCGCGAGCGACTCCAGAATATCCGCCGCCCGCCTCGCGGCATGCCCCGCCGCGCCGGCTGGAGCGAACGCTTTCGCCGCTTTCGCCATCGCCTCCAGCCGCGCCGGTTCGTCCGCCAGTTTGTTTACCTCTTCCACCAATCGCGCGCCGGTGAATTCGGCGTCCGGAATCAGCAAAGCCGCGCCGGCCTTCTCGAGCGCCTCCGCGTTGCGTAGCTGATGCTGATCGCTCGCCGTGGGCAACGGCACCAAAATCGACGGACGCCCCGCCGCGGCGATCTCGCTGACCGCGCCCATCCCGGCGCGGCTTACAATCAACGACGCCTCCGCGAACGCGCGCGGCATGTCGTCCAGGAACGGATGCATCTCGCCCGGAACTCCCGACGCTCGAAATCGCGCCTCCCGGTCTTCGGAGGTCCGTACGGCTCGCCAGCCGGTTTGATGAACCAGCCGCACCGAGCCCTTGCGCCATAGCGGCCAGCTTTCTTCCACGGCGCGATTCAAGGTTCGCGAGCCCTGGCTGCCTCCGGTGATCAAGATGGTGAGTGGTTGCTCGAAGCGCGGCGGCTGCACGGCGAAGAATTCGTCGCGCACCGGCAGCCCGGTCACTTCGGTTCTCCCGGGAGGAAACCAGCGCGCGCTTTCGGGAAAACTCAGCAGCGCCCGCTCGACGAATCGCGCCAGCCTGCGATGAGTAAATCCAGGGACAGCGTTCGGTTCCATCACTACGATCGGGATGTGCATCCACAGCGCGGCCAGCAGCGCCGGTCCCGCCACATAACCTCCGGTCGAAAACACCGCCGTGGGTTTCGCTCGCCGCAGCGTTCGAGCGGCTTGGATCACGCTCCACGGCAGAGCCGCCAGCGTCGACAGCGTCTTCCGGAATCCCACCCGTTTCAATCCGC
>JASHRP010000187.1 GCA_030037375.1 Bryobacteraceae bacterium
TCAACGGGGACAGTGGTTGGACCGGCTCCGGAAACTCCGCCGATTCAGATTTCGGACGTGGTGGGATTGTCGAACGCGCTGGCCCTGACCGCGCAGAAGGGCGTGGGGTTCGCGCTGGGAAGAACCGCGATCATCGACGATTCGGGATTGATCGACGGCGCGGCGGGGAACTTGAGCGATTGCGTGCGCGTGGATGGAAGCTCAGGACCGTGCGGAAACAACTCCGGCGTGTATCCGAGCTTCTCCGATTCGGAGGTCCCCGGCGGCGCGATCAACGGCTCGAACACGACCTTCACGCTGGCGTTTACGCCCTCGCCAGCGGCCAGCCTGGAGTTATACCTGAACGGACTGCGATTGGACGCGAACGTGGACTATTCGCTGTCGGCTAACGTGATTACGTTTTTCGTGGGATCGACTCCGCAGACGGGGGACCTGGTCCTGGCCAGCTATCGCTACGCGAATCCAAGCAACCCCTTGGGCTCGCTGACCACGCCGCAGGTGGTATGCAGCAGTACCGGCGGCAGCACCACGGCGACCACGTTAACGCAAATCGGAAGCTGCACGATGCCGGCCGGGCTCCTGGGCACGGGGGACCGCATCGAGATCGAGTACCACTACAATCACACCGGCTCGGCCATCGGATTTACCAGTACCGTTCAAGTGGCGGGAACTACGGTCGAAACGCGGAGCGCGGCGGCGAGCGAGACTATGCTGGTAGGCCACACGAGCTTCGGGATCTACTCCGGCGGTCAAACTTGGGACACCACGAATTGGGGGAGTTCGACCGCTTTCGCGGCGTCAGCGGGGCCGGCTACGATCGATCCGACGCAGGCCGTGACCGTCAGCTTCCAGGCGGAAATGAGTGGAACGGGGACGGACAGCGTCACGGTACGAAGTTTTGCGGTGGTCCGGTACCCGGCTCAGACGAATCCTTAGAACGAAATGCTGCACATCCCCTCGCCAGAGGTAAGGCTAACGTTGCAGGCCAACGAGATAGGGGTTTTCAACACAGTCCGCTAAGGTTACAAATGGCTTGTGAAAACAACCCCGCCGGGCCAAGATGGAGGTGCAGGAGAAAGGCGTCCATGGCCAAATTAGTTCGCGGGAGCATGCGGTTCTATAGTGACGTTCGCGGCCAAGACATGATCGAATACGCTCTGCTTGCGGCTTCCATTGCCGTGGTGGTGGCGGGCTTTTTGCCGCCATCGATCATGCCGTCAATCAGCAATATTTTTTCGAAGATTGTTTCCGGCTTCAACGCAAGTTAGGCAGGTTCGGAAGGTCGCTACCTGGTCAGATAGACCGTAAAGTTGGTCACATCTTGAAAGCCGATCCGCCGGTACAGGCGGTACCCAGCCTCGGTGGATTCGAGGACCATCGGTTCTTGCCCGGCCGATTGAGGCACTGAAGGGTCGCGCGAATCGTTACGATACAAAGCCGAAGCGGCGCGAAGCAAAGCCTCTCCATAACCCTTGTGGCGATATTCCGGCAAGGTGCCGAGCGAGTAAACGCCCAAGGCTCCGCCGGCACGGACCAGCGCGACGATGGCGACGGGCGTCGATTTCACGAATCCGACAAAACCGCGATAGGAACCGTTCCAGGCGGATTCTCTCTCGTAAATCGCGCGGGCAACGCCGATCGGAATATCGAAGCAAGTTACGGTGAGGCCGGTAAACGCGGAGCGCGAAGCGGCATCGTCGACCGGCCGGCATTCGATCTCCGGAAGGAGGCGGCTCGGCACTGAAAGCGCAGGCGCTAGCATGCCTGGGGCGCGCGAGATTACGCGCAAGCCCGCGTCGGTAAACACCTCGCGGTTGTTGCGGCGCGCGGGAGGCTCCAGCAGATCGTCGCAGATCCAGAAGGACCAGCGCACGCTGCGCTCGCGGTAATAGCGCCCGCAGCCCGCAATGATCTCGCTCAGGTCGCGCTCCGAAGCGACCGGCCGCGTGAGCAGGGCGATGTTGAACACCCCGTAATCGAGGCCGGAGTAGATGAGCTGGACTGGGCCGTCGGCTTGCACATCGCCCGAGGCCGAAGCCTCGCCGAAGAAGCGCATGGCGGCGCGAAGATTTTCGTCGACCAACCGGATTCCGCCGCGCATGTTTAGAGGAGACTCATTTCGCTCAAGGAACGATTTTCTTAAAGCAGGGTCATGGGATCGACGTCGATGAGCAAAGACGCCGCGGGCCATCGCTCAAAAACCGCGAAGCGACGCACTTCAGCGAGGATCTCGCCTAACCGAGCGCGGCTGGTTGCCTTGAGCAATACCTGAAAACGAAATTCGTTTTTGAGGCGAGCCACCGCGGCGGGGGCTGGTCCGAGAACTTTGACCCCTTCCGGCGGGGGCTGGAGCAAACGGCCCAGCGTCCCGCTGCGCGTAAGCGCGTCTTCCTCTCGCGCGGCCCGGACGACCAGACTGGCCAATGCGCCAAACGGCGGATACCACATCATGCGGCGAAATTCGATCTCCTTAGCGTAAAACATCTCATAGTTCTGGGCGGCGGCGCAGCGGATGGCGTAATGATCGGGATTGATAGTCTGGATCAGGACGATTCCCGGAGTCTCGCCGCGGCCTGCGCGGCCGGCGGCTTGGGTGAGCAACTGGAAGGTGCGCTCCGCCGCGCGGAAATCGGGAAGGCCGAGTCCGATATCCGCGTTCACGACGCCAACCAAAGTGACGTTGGGAATATCGTGACCCTTGGCGATCATTTGCGTGCCGACCAGGATATCGAAGGAACCTTCGCGAAAGCCCGAAAGGATGACTTCGTAGTCGCGCTTGCCGCGCACGGTGTCGCGATCGAGACGTGCGATTCGCGCGCGCGGAAACGCGGAGTGAAGCTCCTCTTCGACGCGTTCCGAGCCGGTACCGAGAAACTGGATGAATTCGCTATCGCATTTGGGACAGCGATCGGGAACACGAACCGCATAGTTGCAGTAGTGGCACAACATGCGGCGGTCGCGGCGATGATAGGTCAGCGTGACGGAGCAGTTGGCGCATTCGATCCGATGGCCGCAGGCGCGGCAGGCGGCGAAGCTCGAAAAGCCGCGGCGATTCATCAACAGCATGGTTTGCTCGCCGTTTTCGAGCCGGGCGGTTACGGCTTCGATTAGGGCTCGGGAGAAGGTCGCCTGTTTGCGGGTTTCGAGAAACTCCTGGCGCATGTCGATCAGCTCGACTTGCGGCAGAGGACGGCGCTCAATGCGTTCGGGAAGCTCGAGGCGCGTGTATTTGCCACGCTCGGCGTTGTAGCGGGATTCAAGGCTGGGGGTCGCCGAGCCGAGCACGACCACTGCTCCGGCGTCGCGCGCGCGAACGACGGCCACGTCGCGGCCATGATAGCGCGGCGTCTCCTGCTGTTTGTAGCTTTGATCGTGCTCCTCATCGACGACGATCAAACCGAGGTTGCGCAGGGGCGCGAAAACGCCGGAACGGGTCGCGACCACGACTCCAGCCGCGCCGGAGCGAATGTTGCGCCATTGCTGCGCGCGCTCCGTATCGTGAAAGGCGGAGTGGAGAATCGCGACGCGCTCGCCGAAGCGTTGATAAAACTGCGCCGCGACGGCGGGCGTGAGTCCGATTTCCGGGACCAGCATCAGCGCGGTCTTGCCACGGGCCAACGCGGCGTCGATCGCATTCAGATAGACCTCGGTCTTGCCCGAACCGGTGACGCCTTCGAGCAGGAAGGTTTTGAAGACCGCGGCGTCCAGCGCGGCGCGGATGGCATCGAAGGCTTCCTGCTGATGAGCATTGAGCGCGTGCGGCGGGCGGGCGGGGGCGAGCGCTGAGGGCGGAGCTTCGGTCGCGGCGACCGGGCGATGATGGCGCTCCGCGGTTCTATCCTCGGATTCGACCAGGCCTTTCTTCTCAAGAGCGCGAAGAATCGACGCCGCCTTTTCGACCTTTCGCGCGAGATACGCGCCAGTCAAAGGACGAGCGTCGAGCAGACGCAGAAGCTGGCCGGCCGGATCGGGCGCGGCATCATCGAAGTGAAACTGGCGAGCGGCATCGTGACCGGACGAGGTCAGAGAATAAACCTTTCCTCTGCGGATGTCGCTTGCAAGAGGCGTCATGGCGCGGAGGGTTTCGCCGAGGGGCGCGCAGTAGTAAGTCGAAATCCAGTTGCCGAGCTTCAGCAGACTTTCATCGAGAACGGGTTCTTCGTCGAGCAGGCGCAGCGCTTCTCTATGCACGGCGCGAGCGGCGGTCTCCGGTGGATCGTCGTGAGTGCGAAGGATTACGCCAGCAAGGGTGCGCTTACCGAACGGAACCAGGATGCGGCAACCGGATTGGGCGCGATGCCGCAGCGTTTCGGGCAGCAAATATGTGAACGGACGGTCTAGCGGAGTGGGGAGGCTGACGTCGCAGTATACGGGCATTCGCCCTATGCCTGCGCCGCGAAGAGAGCGAATACTGCTCCCTGCGGATCGGCCAAAATCGAAAGGCGCAGGTTGGCATTGATGCTGATTGGCGGCATGTAGACGCGCGCGCCGAGCTCCTGGGCTTTTGTTGTAGAGGCGTCGCAATCGGCGATCTGAAAATACAGAAGCCAGTGGGGCGGAGCGTTCTTGTCACGAAACGACTCTGGCGGGATGCCGCCGATGTGGACGCCGGCGTTCTTGATGTGGAGGTAAGAGCCGGCGGGCTTGGCATTGCCTGATTGGTCTGTGCCGAGATCGAATCCCCATCCGAAGAGTTGCTCGTAGAATCTCTTGGCTCGGTCGCGGTCCGGTGTATTGAAGTCGGCCCAGCAGAGCGTGCCGTTTTCGCCGGTGATGCCGATGCCGGGATGGGTCTTCGCCTGCCAAACGGAGAAGATGGCTCCTGTGGGGTCTTTGATCACGGCCATGCGGCCGAAGGTGGAGACGTCGAAGGGCGCATGGACGAGGGTCGCGCCGAGTTCAACGGCTCGGGCGGCGGTTTGATCGGCGTTTTCGGTGGCGATGTAGAGACCCCAGTAGGGCGGAACCTGCTCCTCAGGACGAATCGTGAAACAAGCAGCGGCGGGGCGGCCGTCGAGCAGGAATATGGTGTAGGTTCCATTCGGGCCCATGGGAACGTCCTGCGCTTGCCACCCCAGCAGAGCGGAATAGAATTGCTTGGCCGCGGCTTGATCCGTGGTCCCGAGCTCCAGCCAGTTGAAGGATCCGGGGGCGTGCTTGTCCACGTGGGGCATGAGCGGATTATAGCCTTTTGGCGGGGTCTCAAAAAAATCTATTGCAAGATACGAACGTCTGTAGTAGATTGGCAAACAGATATAGTCTACTTCTCATGACATTCCCGAAATTGACCAAATTGGAGCTGCAGATCATGGAGGCCTTGTGGACCAAGGGTCCCTGTTCGGTGAGGGAGATTCAGGAGTTCTTCCCGGCAAGGAAGCGCCCGGCGTACACGACGGTGCAGACCACGGTTTACCGCATGGAAGTAAAGAAGGCGCTGCGGCGGTTCAAGAAGATCGGCACGGCGCTGATTTTTGAAGCCGCGATCTCGCGCGAGCAGGCGGAGCGCAGGTTGATCGACGAGCTGCTGAGCCTTTTCGGCGGACGGAGTAGGCCGATTATGGCCCATCTGGTGGAATCCGGAACGCTGACGCTGGAAGATATTCGCGAGGCAGAGAAGGCGCTGCTGGAAGCGCCAAAACAGGAGGACGAGAAATGACGCTGGTTCTGTCCGCGGTTCTGAATCATTTATGGCAATCCACGGTGTTTGCGGGCGTGGCGTGGCTGTTGACGCTAGCGCTGAGGAAGAATCGAGCGCGAGTGCGGCATGGAGTGTGGCTGGCTGCGTCGGTCAAGTTCCTGGTCCCGTTCTCGCTGTTGATTGCGCTCGGCGGACAGGTGGAATGGCGAAAGGTTCCGCCGAGCGAGCAATATGTGATTGCAACTACCGCGGGTCGGGTGAGTGAGCCGTTCGCGGGGCCTATGAATCAGTTCGTAATACCGAGCCTGGGTCCGAGCAAGCGCAATCCGCTCCCTACGATTCTGTTAGGCGTTTGGGTGATCGGTTTCATTGGCGTTGGTTTCGCGTGGCTGATTCGATGGCGGCGAATACGAGCGGCGGTTCACGCAGGCTCGCTAATGGAGCTCGACATTCCGATTCGAGCGGTCTCCTCACAAGCGAGATTAGAGCCGGGAGTGTTCGGGATTCTTCGGCCGGTTCTTCTGCTGCCCGAAGGCATCGAAGAGAAGTTGACGCCGGAGCAATTGGCGGCGGTGATCGAGCATGAGCTATGCCACGTGCGGCATCGCGACAATCTCACCGCTGCAGTTCATATGTCGGTCGAGGCGCTGTTCTGGTTTCATCCGCTGGTGTGGTTGATCGAGAAGCGGATGGTGGAGGAGCGGGAGCGGGCGTGCGATGAAGAAGTGGTGAGGGGAGTTGAGGACTCGCGAGCGTATGCCGAGGGGATTCTGAACGTCTGCAAGCTCTATGTCGGATCGCCGCTGGCGTGCGTTTCCGGCGTGGGAGGAGCGAACCTAAGGCGGCGTCTTGAGGCGATCGTCAGCAGGAAGCTCGGGATAAAGCTGGATATGACGCGGAAAACCGTGCTGGCGGCCGCGGGCGTGATCGCGGTCGCTTTGCCGTTGGGAATCGGGTTGGTGAATGCGCCGTTCGTGCACGCGCAGACGACGCAGAAGTTTGAGGTTGCGTCGATCCGGCTGGGGTGTGGCGACGGAGGAGGCGGCCGAGGTGGCGGAAAAGGTGGACCTGGTGGAGGAAGAGGTGGACCGGGTGTTCCGCCGTCATCGCCGGGCAGGCTGAGCGTTTGTCAGCCGCTGGTTGTAGATGTCGGCGACGGACGCACAATCGCCGGGCTCATTCCCGTCGCTTACGGGCGCTTTGCCAATGGGCACAGCAACCCCCTTTGGGAGGTCCCGCTCATCGAAGGCGGCCCGTCGTGGGTCCGGACTGACCGGTATGCGATCAATGCCCGAGCGGCGGGTGATGCGAGCGAAGAGTTGATGCAGGGACCGATGTTGCAGGCTCTGCTCGAAGACCGGTTTCAGTTGAAGATGCATCGTGAGACGCGACAGGTGCCAGCATATGACCTGGTGGTGGCCAGAGGCGGACCGAAGCTCAAGCCGTTTCGGGGTAGCTGTTTTGTGCTCGATTGGTCGAAGCCCTTGCCGTCAGACCTGCCAGAGAACGCCTGCAGTTCGATGCTGACGATTCGACGCCCGAACTATCTAATCCGCGTGCAGGGCGCGGCGCTCGATCAGATCGCCTTTGTAATGAGCCTCGCTCTGCAACGTCCGGTATTCGATAAAACCGGCGTCACGGGTCTGTACAACGTCGACATCGAGTTCGGACGCGAAGGCACGCCCCTCCCGCCGCCACCTCCGCCGCCCCCGGGTAGGCCGGTGCCCGAGCCGGCTGAACCTGGTCCGTCCATCTTTACTGCGGTGCAGGAGCAACTTGGGCTGAAGCTGCAGGAGGGCAAGGGACCGCGCGAAGTGCTGGTTATCGATCACGTGGAACGGCCGAGCGAGAATTAATTGCCATGCTCAACGAACTTGCGAATCATCTATGGCAATCGACGGTGTTTTCGGCGTTAGTCTGGCTGCTGACGCTGGCGCTGCGGAGAAATCGCGCGCGGGTTCGGCATGGATTGTGGCTCGCGGCATCGGTCAAGTTCTTGATCCCGTTTTCTGCGCTCATCGCGTTGGGCGGGCAAGTCGCATGGCGAAAGGCTCCGGCGAGGGTCCAGTCCCAGATGGCGATTGTCGCGAATCAGGTGAGCGAACCCTTTGACAATCGCATGGCGGGGATCGCTTTGCCGCACGTCGACGACCGCAAGCCGAGCCCACTCCCTGCGATTCTGTTGGGCGCGTGGGCGATGGGATTTGTTGGCGTTGGGGCGGCGTGGCTGATTCGATGGCGGCGCATCCGGGCGGCGGTTCATGCGGGCTCGCCGATTGAGCTCGGGATGCCGATTCGATCAGTCTCATCACCAGCGCGGTTGGAGCCGGGAGTTTTCGGGGTTTTTCGGCCCGTTCTTCTATTGCCGTCCGGAATCGCGGAAAAGCTGACGCGGGAGCAATTCGATGCGGTGATCGAGCATGAGCTGTGCCACGTGCGGCATCACGACAATCTCACCGCCGCGATTCACATGCTGATTGAGACGGTCTTCTGGTTCCACCCTCTGGTGTGGTGGGTTGGGACGCGGCTGGTGGAAGAGCGCGAGCGGGCGTGCGATGAAGAGGTGCTCCGGCTGGGCAGCGACCCGCGAGCCTACGCTCAGAGCATTCTCAGGGTCTGCGAGCTTTATGTCGAATCTCCGTTAGCGTGCGTGGCCGGGGTTTCGGGCTCAGGCCTCAAGAAACGGATCGAGGCGATCATGAACAATCGAATAGCGCAGAAATTGACGGGCGGCAAGAAATTGCTGTTGGCGAGCGCAGGAATGGCGGCTTTGGCGGGGCCGATCTTGATCGGCATGGTGAACGCCCCTCCGATTCACGCCCAGACTCCCAACCAAGCTTTGCCTTCCGCAGCTCCGGTTGCCAACGGCGCAGCGCCAAAGGCCGTTGCTCAAGCGACCGTTGCTCAAATCGCACCCCAGGCCCGGCCCGAGGCTCCGGCGCAGCCCGCGCCCGCCTATCTGACGGCTATAGGCAGTGTCGCCGCGACCACGGTCACCATCAGATCGCGGGTGGACGGTCAGTTGATGTCCGTGGATTTCAAGGAAGGGGCTCCCGTTGAGAAGGGGCAGTTGCTGGCAACAATCGACTCGCGCCCCTATCAGACGCAGGTTACTCTGGCACAAGCCCAGCTCTCGCGCGACGAGGCGCAGCTCGCCGCGGCCAGACAAGCTCGAGCGGCGGGGCTGAATCCGCCGAGCGCGCTTGCGGATATCGAAGGCGCCGTCAAGGCGGATCAGGCCAACCTCGAGAGCGCGCAGATCCAGTTGAATTACACACAAATCCGCTCGCCCATCAGCGGCGTTGCGGGACTGCTTCTAGTCGATCCCGGAAATATCGTTCGCGCAGCAGACTCGACTGGCATCGTGGTTATCAGCCAACTTCAGCCCATCGCGGTCGTGTTCAACCTTCCGGAGAGCGAACTGCCGCCGGTGCTTGCGCGCGTCAGGGCGGGCGTGAGTCTAACGGTCGATGTGTGGAATAGCGAAAACACGGCCAGGATCGCGACCGGCCGGCTGACGGCTGTCGACAATCAGATTGACCCGGCGACCGGCACCGCGAAGCTGAAGGCTGAATTCGACAACAACGACAATTCGCTGTTTCCCAACCAGTTCGTAAACGCGCGCCTGCTGGTGAACGCGCAGTAGCCTTACCCGACTGCCTTGCGCAAATCGAGGAACATCGGGTAGAGCAGCGATTGCAGCAGCGAATCGTCGCCGGCGGGCAGAGGCCAAAGTTTGAGCAACTCGCGGGCTTCGGACTTTCGCCCGGCCTGAACCAGCGCGTTCGCGTACATCACGCGCGCGAGTCCGTCGTTCACGGGGTCGGACTCCCGATAGCCCAGTTCGAGCTTGGCGAGGTCGGTGGGAGGCTGGAA
>JASHRP010000188.1 GCA_030037375.1 Bryobacteraceae bacterium
GAAAATCGCGCTCGCTGTCGGTCATCCACTCGAACCAGTTCCACAACGCCTGCGCGTTAGGATCGGTCGAGTAGTTGAACTGCGTCTGTCCCGCGTCGTTGCCGTCTTCCCAGCGGAACGTCTTCGCTCCCATGTTGGCTACCTTGAGCCCGCTCTCCAGAGTCCTCTTGAAATGATCCAGCTTCGCCGAGAGATCGAAAATCTTCTCGGTGAACTGCGGCTCCAGTTGGAACGTCTCGGGGCTGTCGTCGTCCGCCATCTCTTTGTAAGCCACCGTGCCGTCGCGATCGAGCGCGATCGACACGTACTCCGGATCGGACCCCGGGAAGGATTTCGTATAAATGATGCGCTGCGTTCCTTCCGCAGCCGCTAGCGAGGCGCAAGCCGCCATCGCGATCAGCAGTCTTCGCATCGCCCCCTCCTAACTTCCCCTCTTAGTGGGCCCCGCCGGACGCTCGCGCCATCGGCCCTACCTGAGTCGCATGGCAAATCGCCACCGCCAGCGCGTCCGACACGTCTTCGGTTTCCATTTCCTGATCGAGCCCCGTCAGCGTCCGCACCATCCGTCCTACCTGATGCTTTTCCGCCCGGCCATATCCCACCACGCTCGTTTTCACTTCCAGCGGCGAATACTCTCCCAGCGCGATCCGAGCTTCAGCCACCGCCAGCAGCGCCACGCCCCGCACATGCGCCAGTTTCAGCGCGGTCTTGACGTTCTGCGAGTAAAACACCTCTTCCACCGCCGCCGCATCCGGCCTGTGCTCTTCCAGGATCGCACGTAACGCCCCGGCGATTTCCATCAGCCGGTTTTCCAGCGGATCTCGCGAAGAAGTGCGAATGAGCCCGTGCGCCACCACCCGATGATTGCGCCCATCGCTCGCGATCACTCCCCAGCCGGTGCGCTCCGTCCCGCAATCGATTCCGAGCACGCGCACTTCCGGGTCCTCCCGCCGGCTGAATCAGGAAGCGAGCGCTTCCAATTCCTTTTCGTCGATATCGAAGTTGGAGTACACGTTCTGCACGTCGTCGTGTTCCTCCAGCGCCTCGCTCAGCCGCAGCATCGCGCCAGCGTTCTTGCCCTCCAGCTTCATCAGGTTCTTGGGCACCATCGCGATCTGCGCTTCAATCGTGGGAATCTTGGCTTTTTCGAGCGCGGCCAGGACCGCTTCGTGACTCTCCGGCGCCGACAGCACTTCCCAATTGCCGCCGTCATTGCGTAAGTCCTCCGCGCCGGCTTCGAGCACCAGGTCCATGAGCCGATCCTCAGTGGCCTTATCGCCCTCGATCAAAATCTGGCTTTTGCGTTCGAACATCCACGCAACGCTGCCTTGCTCGCCCAGGTTCCCGCCATTCTTCGAAAACACGTGGCGGATCTCGCTTACCGTGCGGTTCCGATTGTCGGTAGCCACCATCACTAGCACAGCCGCGCCGCCCGGCCCGTAGCCTTCGAACATGATCTCGTCGATCTGCCCGCCTTCCAGTTCGCCGGTGCCGCGCATGATCGCGCGTTTGATGTTATCGGCCGGCATACTGACAGCTTTGGCGGCCGCGACGGCCGTACGCAAGCGCGGATTCATGGAGGGGTCGCCGCCGCTACGCGCCGCAATCATGATTTCTTTGATGACTCGGGTAAATATCTTCCCGCGTTTGGCGTCAAGCGCGCCCTTCTTGTGCTTGATTGTCGCCCATTTTGAATGTCCGGACATAGGGAATCTCCCGTCCCACTAAAAGGACCGCTGGGGAACCAACCTTCGAGGATATCACGCCGTTGCAGCCCCGAGCCATTCACAAAAAGGTAATTCACAAAACGGCAACTCATAAAATGGGCCGATTCTGCCGATACTCCCCTATACTGAAACTTGCTGCGACATGCGGACGCCCATGAGCGGCCCGCTCCCCGGAGGTTCTCATGCCACAGGCGCCCCTGCAACACGGAATGGATTCGATCCCGAATTCCGAGAACATTCCCTTATCCACCCATCAAAAGGCCCTGAAGATAAACCTGGACCCTTTGCGTTACGGGACTTTCGCCGAAATCGGCGCAGGTCAGGAGGTGGCGCGCTGGTTTTTCAAGGTCGGCGGAGCCGCCGGGACCATCTCCAAGTCCATCTCCGCCTACGATATGACCGTCAGCGACGCCATCTACGGTCACGGCAAGCGCTACGTCTCCCGCGAACGGCTCCAGAACATGCTGGATCATGAGCACGCCCTCAACCTGGAGCGTCTCCGTTCTGACCGCGGCGATACCACGGCCTTCTTCGCCTTCGCCGACACGGTCGCCGCGCGAAATTACCAGGGCACGAACGAGTGTCACGGCTGGATGGGCGTCAAATTCCAGGCCCACCCCCGCGACGAGGACAGCCAAGTGATCATTCACGTCCGGATGCTCGACCAGGAGAACCCGCTTCAGCAGGAGGCTCTCGGCATCGTCGGCGTCAACCTGCTCTACGCAGCCTTCTTTCTGCACTACAAACCCGAGCAGATGCTCGAATCGCTCCTCGATAGCCTAACCACGGAGCGAATCGAAATCGACATGATCGCCTTCTCAGGCATCGAATTCCGCCATGTCGACAATCGCGTGATGAGCCTCCGTCTGGTCCAGCTCGGCCTGAGTGGCGCCGCCATGTTCGAGCCCTCCGGCGAAGTCCTCCAACCCTCCGAAGTTCTTCGAAAGCGCTCGATTCTGGTGGAGCGCGGCAGCTTCCGTCCGGTCACCAAGGTCAACATCGATATGATCCGCTGCGCGCGGGAGCGCTTCACCGCGGAGCCCGAGTCTGAGAAGCCGGTCGAGCTCATGGAAATCACCATGCGCAACCTGCTCTCGACCGGCAAAATCGATCTGACCGATTTCCTCGCTCGCGCCGACGTGCTTGCCGCGGTCGGCAAGAGCGTCCTCATCTCCGACTATTTCGAGTACTACCGTCTCGCCGCCTATCTCACGCGCTACACCGCCGGGCCTATTGCTGTCACGATGGGAATTTCGAGCTTGCTCGATCTCTTCCAAGAGCAGTATTACGCGGGACTCGAAGGCGGCATCCTGGAGGCGTTCGGCAAGCTGTTCACCAAGGACATGCGTATCTACGTCTATCCCATGCGCGAGCAGAATGGCGACCTCATAACGGTCGATAACGTGGAGATCCCCGCCGCGTTGCGCAATCTGTTCCGGCACTTGGTCGAGCGCGGACGCGTCATTCAGCTCGAAAATTTCGATTCGGGCGTGCTCCACATCTATTCTCGCGACGTTCTGCGCCGCATTAAGGACGAGGACGCGTCATGGGAAGACATGGTGCCTGGGGAAGTCGCCGGCTTGATCAAGCAGCGCCGCTTCTTCGGTTACCGCGATACCGGCAATCTGGCGCGGGAAACCGGAGCCTGATGCTACCGCGGAGGCGCCGCGATGGCCGCTTCCAGCGCGGAATCCTTTCCCGTCATAGCATCCGCAAACGTCGGCGGAGCCGGAATGTCCGGAATCAGTTCGTCAGGCTGCCCGTCCTTCGCGCCCCGAAAATACTTCGTGCTGTATTGCACTACCAGCTTTGAATTCGGAAGCGCGAAGCTCATCACCTCTCCGTAGGAATTCAGCTTCTCGCTCGACGGCGACCCGACCAGCTTCGCGTGCAGATCGTTGCGAAGATCGATCGCCGCCATCAGACCCGATGAAAATGTCGCCCCGCCGATCAGCCCGTACATGGGGCCGAGTGTCTTCGCTCGCGCCGCCAGCGCCTTCTTTAATGGCCCGATGACGCGCGAGTCCCCGCCGCCATTCAAACGCAGGTCCAACGCCACCCGCCGAACCATGTGCTGAACCGCGTGCATATCGGCATCCGCCATCGCCATCCGCACAAATTCGCTGAACGGCAACTTCGGATCGTTCGCGCAACGGTTGTATTGAATATAGAACGTCTGCGAATCCGGCAAATAGCGATACCAGTAGTACGAGTTCGGTTGGCTGAGATACAGCGGAGTCGTCACGTGCATCACATCCTCGACCTTCAGTTTCGGCGTCCGCGGATCGGCGATTCGTACGTCCATCGTGAACGGTTGGCCGCCCGGCTTCTGGAACGTCATTGCGACATTCAGGTCCGGACCGGCCAATCCCAGATGATCGAGCATCGCCCGCGTCACAAGATATCCCGGCGCCACGAGTCGCTGCCACGTGTCGGTCTCATGCCCCACGTACGGCCCCACCGCCGCTAGCGCCTCTTCGGCAGTCATCTTGCCGATCCGCACCACCCTTGCTCCGATTGCGTCCGAATATTCCTGCGCCGCCGCCATCACGACCAATCCGTCCGTGAACCACGTCATGCTCATCGGTATCCGGCCGAAGAAATGGAAGCGCAGCCCCGGCGAAACCATCGTGTGAGCCACGTTCGCGCTCGCCACTAGCTTTACCAACGCGAGCGTCATCTCATCGTCGGAAAACCTGTCGGCCTCACTGTTCAACCGCTCCATCTCCGCGTGAAACATCGCAGGAGGGTAGAGCTTCTCGAAATCCTTTTGCCCCTTGCTATGCGGCCCTCGCTGAAGATCGATCGTCATGCCGGAGGCTCCGAATTTCTCCGCGAAGATTTTCAGATCCTCGCGCCAACCCGCTTCTCCCACGGGCGCGGGCTGCTTCAGCGGCTGGGCCATCGCCCACGCCGCCGCCAGCAATGCGAGGGCAATTCGCATGGATCAGTCCTCCCGGAGCACCGAAGCCGGATCAACCGTGAGAGCCCGCCGCGCCGGACCCAGCACCGCGGCGATCGCCGTCGCCGCCATCACCACGGCTACCGTCACGATCACTAACGGATCGCGCGGCGATGCTTGATAGACGATGCTCGCCAGCAACTGCGCCCCGGCTGCGCCCAATCCGGCCCCGATCACGCATCCGGCTCCAACGAACATCGCCGTTCGCCCCAAGATCAACCGCAGCACCTGTGCCGGCCGCGCGCCGATCGACATGCGAATCCCGATCTCGCGCAAGCGACCAGACACGCCGTGCGCCGCGACTCCGTAAATCCCCGTTACTGCCAGCAAGATTGCCAGAATTCCGAATGCGCCGAGCGAGAATACGGATGCCTGCGCGGGCAGATATACCATCCCGATCAACTGCGCGAGCGACCCGATGCTGTACACCGGCAAGTGCGGATCGAGTTTCGCGATCGCGCGCCGCATCTCCGCCGCGACTTCGCCTTCCGGCCTCGACGAACGCGCGATCATTACCACGCTATTCGAGGGCATCTGCGAAAGCGGCCAGAACACCGCCGAGTCCGGAGCCTCTGCCAGCGTGGAATATTTCCCGTCCTCGACAACTCCGGCGATCTCAATCACCACCTTGGAACCGTACAGAAAATGGTTACCGACGCCTTTCGCGGGCTCTTGAATGCCCAACAGTCTGCGTAGCAGTGTCTGGTTAACGATTGCCACTGCTTGCCCGCCGAATTTGTCTTGATCGTTGAAGTCCCGTCCCGCGAGCATGCGCGTTCCCATCGCCTGAAAGTACCCGGGTGACACCTGATAGTAGTGCGCCAAAATCCCCTTCGATGGAAGGAATTCGACCGTGTCCGGCGGAAACGTAAACGTGCTGGATTGGTCGATATATAGCGGTACACTCGATGCGTACGCCGCGGCCGCGATTCCTGGAATCTGCAGTACGGCGTCTCGCGCTTGCCGCTCGAAGATGGCTGCCTTTGCTCCTTTATATCCCGCCGGGCCCAGATCGAATCCCGCCACGGCCGCGCCCTTCATTTCGAATCCAACTGGAGCCGTCAACGATCGCTCCAACCCGCGCACTGACACAATGCTCGCCATCACCAGCAAACCGCACAGCGCCACCTGTCCCGCGAGCACGATATCCCGCATCACCCAGCGGCTACGTCCGCTACCGGCGTCCAATCCCTTCAATCCTCGATTCGGATCCGCTTTCCATACTTGCCGGGCCGGGGCGAGCCCGAAGAAGATCCCTGATAGGAGCGTCGCCGCTGCGACGAACAGAAACACGTGCGCATCGGCGCTCACATCGAACTGCATCGGAAGGTCGCCGGTTACTCGCCACCGCGTCAGCGCGCGCAGCAGAATCAAGGCGATGCTGCACCCCAGCGCTCCGCCCAAGATCGAAATCGGAATCGTCTCGGTCAGCAGTTGCCTCACGATGCGGCTGCGGCTTGCGCCGATTGAGAGCCGGATCGCCAGTTCGCGACTGCGGTCCGCCGACCGCACCGCCAGCATCGACGCCAGATTCGTGCACGCAACGATCAGCACGAGTCCCGCCAGTAGCATCACGCCGCCCGCAAACGCCCGCACCGGTTCGCGAAGCATCGCTCCCACCAGTCCCGGACGGGAAAGCGTAAACTTCAGCCCCTCGTTCTCCTTCCGTTCGGATGCCAATTGCTGCGCGATCGCGGCCAGGTTCGCCTCCGCCCCAGCCTGCGAGACCCCCGGCTTCAGCCTTCCCGCAACCCAGATGTTTGAGCTGTACGTATCGTCCAGCCAACTCCAGCCTTCAATCTGTTCCTGCATGCTCATCGGAACCCAGATCTCCGGCGCGTAGAACACCTCGGTTCCGCGAAATCCCTGCGGCGCCACCCCCAACACGCTGTACGGCAGCCCGTTAATCCTAACCGTCCGTCCGGCAATCCCTGCATCGCCCCCGAAACGGTTCTGCCATGTCGCATAGCTCAGCACAGCGTACGGACTCGCGTTTCTTCCCCGATCCTCCGCGGGTGTAAAGAATCGGCCAATCGCCGGCTTGATTCCCAGGCTGTCGAAGTAATTTCCCGTTACCAGGTAGCCCCACACATGCTGCGGCTCGCCGCTCGCCTCCACCGCCATGTACATGATCCGGTACGCGAATAGAGAATCGAATACCACGTTACGGTCACGAATCGCGAGGTAATTTGGAAAAGACTGCGCAGGGAAGTTCTTATTGTTGACGAAGTACACCCGCTCGGCGTCGTGCACTGGCAGCGGCCGCAGCAGCAAGCCGTTCAGCACTCCGAACACCACCACGTTCGCCCCGATTCCCAGCGCCAGCGACACCACGGCTATCGCAGTGAACTGCTTGCTTCGCCTCAGCATCCGCATGCCATGCCGCATATCTTGCGCGAACTCCGCGGGCCATCGCCAGCCGTGCTCCTCGCGGCACTGTTCCTTGTACGCATCGAGCGATCCGAACTCCATCCGTGCCCGCCGCTCCGCCTCTGCCGGCTGCATCCCGCGCTCGGCCAAATCCCGAGCCCGCCGCTCGATGTGCTCCCGAATCTCTTGATCGAGCTCACTTTCCCACTCGTTCCGCCGCGTCAGCCATCGCCAAAAGATTTTCAGCCCCTTCATAGAAGTCCCCGCTCAGGCTTCCTTCGGCCGCGCCGCCAGCGCCGCCGCCATCGCCTCAGCCATGCGATTCCAAATCTCCGTCTCCTCGCGCAGCTTCTTGCGTCCCGCGGGCGTGAGCCTGTAGTATTTGGTCCGCCGATTGTTCTCGGCCGTCCCCCACTCTGTGTCGAGCAGTCCCTGCCGTTCCAGCCGGTAAAGAGCGGGGTAGAGCGCGCCCTGCTCGATCGCCAGCGCTTGTCCGCAGATCTCTTCGATTCGCAGCAGTACGCCGTATCCATACAATGGTCCGAGCGACACCGCTTTGAGGATGAGCAGGTCCAGAGTTCCTGGCAGCACATTGCGTGGTTCCATCTAGTTTCCTAAACAGCTTAAGAAACTGCCGGCGAAGTGTCAAGGATAAAATCCTCGCCGATTGATAAACTGTAGGAATCTCGGCCGAATCTGTGTTCTGGAGAAGTCAGCGATGAAACTGCTTTTACGGATCGGGATTTCGATGGGAGCCGTCGTGCTCGTTGCCCGCGCCGCGCAGCCGCCTCCTCAGCCTCCGCCCGTCGCCCAAAAATTCCTCCGGCTCTTCGAACTCCTGCGCTCGGCGGACACTTCGCGGCAGGCCGGCCGGTATCAGCACGTCTCGTTTCAAATGAGCGATGCCGAGATCAACGACTACATGATCTACGCGCTCAAGACCACCCCGCGCCCCGGCCTCGACTCCGTGAACGTCAAGCTCTATCCGAACAATTACATATCCACGTTCACCGTAATCGACTTCGACGCAGTCGAACGCTGGAAGCCGGGCACCATCCCATCGCTTCTGCGTCCCGTGCTGAGCGGAAAGAAATCGGTTTGGGTCGATTATCGCTTCCAAGCTGACAACGGTAAAGCGACGTTCTCGGTCGAGAAAGCCTACTATCAGAACGTGCGGCTCCCCGCTTTCGTCGTGGAGAAAGTGATTCAGATTGTCGCCGCCAGGCAGCCCGAGAAGTACGACACTTCAAAGCCCCTGCCGATCCCGTTCGGCCTCGCCAAAGTCTGGACCACTCCCGATCACACCGTAATGGGACAGAACTAAGTCGCGGCATCCTTCACGAAAACCACTCCCTTGGCCTCCGGGCCTGCTCCGATCACGATCGACGCCAGCAGAAAAACGCCGGCCGCAAGGCCGCCCATCGACGCCGCATAAGTGAAGTGCGCGCCCAGCAGCGCCTCTATGTAAGCGATGCTGGAGGCGATCAACACGCCGGTCTGGTAAGCGAAGCCGGGGAAGAACCCGCGCACCAGCGGCGGAGAGAGCTCATTGATATGGGCCGGGATCACTCCCCACGCGCCCTGCACGAAAAACTGCATCATGAATGCGCCGGTCATCACCAGCGCCTGATTGGGCGCGAACATCCACAGCGGAATTACGCATACCGCCGCCAGCGCTGCCGAAATCATCGCCCTTCGCCGCCCCAGCCGGTCCGAGAAGAATCCGATCACCAATCCCCCCGCGATCGCGCCCACCATCGATACTGCAGATACAATCGCCGTCGCGCCGACCCCATAGTGCAACTGCTGCTGTAAATAAGTTGGATACATGTCTTGCGTGCCATGCGACATGAAATTCATCATCGACATCAGCACGACCAGATACAAAAACAATCGCAAGTTCCCGAAGATCGCATTGCGATACGCCAGCCCGCTGGTTCGCGTCTGACGCCAAGCCTCGGACTCTTCCACTCTCGCGCACAGGAACAGAGTCAGCGCGGCTGGAATCACGCCCACGAAAAACATGGCCCGCCATCCGTAGCGCGGAAACACGGTGTAGAACGCGCCGGCCGCCAGAATGTAGCCCAGCGCGTATCCTTGTTGCAAAAGCCCGGAAGCCACGCCCCGCCATTTCAGAGGCACGGATTCCAGAACCAGCGACGCGCCCACGCCCCAATTCCCGCCCATCCCAACTCCGTAGAACAATCGCAAAGCCAGGGAGTTCCTAGCCAGCCCGGGGACCTGAAGGATCAGGTCATGGCAGGAAAGGAACGGGTATCATCGCAGATGCGATGACGGCGGCAGCTAAGGTCGGCCGAGCAATGGAGCTGCCAAGC
>JASHRP010000189.1 GCA_030037375.1 Bryobacteraceae bacterium
AGGAGGAGAACGCCCGACTGGTGACGTTGCGGGACCGGCTGGAGCAGTCGGTGCTCGACCGGATTCCCGGGACGCATGTGAATGGAGCGGGTGCGCCGCGGGTGCCGAACACGTCGAATTTGAGATTTGACGGGATCGATACGGAGCCGCTGCTAATTGCGCTGGATCTGCGGGGATTCGCGGTGTCGAGCGGCTCGGCGTGCTCGAGCGGTTCGCAAGAACCGTCGCATGTGCTGCAGGCGATCGGGTTGACGAAGGAGCAAGCTCGGTCGAGCTTGCGCGTGTCGCTGGGACGGTCGAACGATGCGGAGCAGGTGGATGCATTGGTAGACGCGATGGTCGAGTGCGTTGCGCATCTGAGAAAGTTGGCGCCGGCGTATGCGTGAGCGGATTGCCACGTCCGGAGGACGCATAGCCGTTGCCATGTCGGGCGGCGTCGACAGTTCGGTTGTCGCGGGAATGCTGCATGAGCGGGGCGAGACAGTGGTTGGGCTAACGATGCAGCTGTGGAATCAGCGACGGCTGCCGGAGCTCGCGGGGGAAAGGGCGACGGGAAGGTGCTGCTCGATTGAGGATGTGTATGACGCTCGTCACGTGGCGCAGCATCTGGGCATCCCTTACTATGTGGTCAACTTCGAGCAGCGGTTCGAAGAGCAGGTGGTGAAGCCGTTCGTGGACGAGTACCTGGCGGGGCGGACGCCGATTCCGTGCACGCTGTGCAACAACTTCATCAAGTTCGATCAGTTTCTCGATATGGCCGAGGGCGTGGGCGCGGAGCGGATGGCGACCGGGCACTATGCGCGGATCGGGTTCGACGATGAGTCGGGGCGATGGCAGTTGCGGCGAAGCGCGGATGCGACGAAGGATCAGACCTATTTCCTTTTTGGGCTGATGCAGGATCAACTTGCTCGGACGATGTTTCCGCTTGGAGGGATGCAGAAGAGCGAGGTGCGGGCGCTGGCTCGGCGGCTGGGGATTCCGACGGCGGAAAAGCCGGATAGCCAGGAGATTTGCTTCGTGCCGAACGGCGATTACGCGGCGTTTATCGACGCGTATTTTCGCGAGCAGGGCGTGGGGCACGATGAGATGGCGGGCGAACTGGTGACGACCGATGGCAAGGTGGTGGGCGAGCACGCGGGCGTGCATCATTTCACGGTCGGGCAGAGGCGCGGGCTGAAGTACGCCGCGGGGCAGCCGTTGTACGTGATCTCGACGGAGCCGGCGACGAAGCGCGTAGTGATCGGGAGCAACGATGAGTTGCTGCGATCGTCGATGACGGTGCGCGAGGTGAATTGGATCTCAATTGCGGAACCAGGGGAGCCGGTGCGGGCCGAGGTAAAAGTGCGGAACAAGCATGCGGCCGCGGCGGCGACGATTGTGCCGAGGGAAGGCGGGCGCGCTGAAGTGCGGTTCGATGAGGCGCAACGGGCGCTGACGCCGGGACAGGGCGCAGTGTTTTACTCGGAGGATTTGGTTCTCGCTGGGGGTTGGATAGAATGAGCCGGGTCGAGTGATACGGCCTTTAGGGGCGTTCGCAGGCAAGGCTCTCGAGCTTGCTCAGCCGAAGCTGCGGCGCAGAGCGCTGCGGAATCTTCAATTAGCGGGGTACACGAATGGCGAAGAGATCGCCGACGGAGTATTCGTGTCGCTGGGGCGAGTGATGGCCGCCGTGGCACGCTTCCCTGCCCTGAATCGCCAAAACATTCATGAGCTGATTCGTTACGATGGGCTCGAAAACTACACCAATGCGAAGGCGAAGGGCCGAGGCGTGCTGGTGGCGACGGCGCATCTCGGCAATTGGGAGTTGAGCGCGTTCGCGCATGCTCTGATGACAGAGCCGATGCACATCGTAGTACGACCCCTCGATAACCCTAAAGTCGACGCGTGGGTGGAACGGCGGCGCAGTCTTTCGGGGAACCACATCATCAGTAAGCGGGAGGCGGCTCGGGAGATTTTGCGGGCCCTCAAGTCTGGAGCCGCGGTTGGGATTTTGATCGATCAGAACGTAGTCGAGAGCGAGGGTGTGTTCGTACATTTTTTTGGGCTAAAGGCGTGCGCCGGGACAGCGTTCGTGAAGTTCGCGCATCATAGCCGGGCGGCGGTGGTGCCGGGGTTCGCGCTGTGGGAGGCCGCGGAGGATCGCTACGTGCTGCGGTTTTATCCGGAGATCGCGATGTCAGGCGACGTCGCGGCGGATACGCAGCGGGTTCATTCGTTCTTGGAATCGGTGATCCGGCAGTATCCCGATCAGTGGTTGTGGGTACATCGGCGGTGGAAGACTCGGCCGGCGGGGGAGGGGGATTTGTATGGGGGGGTGTGAGGCGGAGCGGGGGTAGCGGGACTTAAGCGTGTTTATGGTTCCTAATTCCGTGACGGCGACTTCACGGGACCGACCTTTTCGGAAGCATTCTCCGAATGGCGACAATACATTCCCTATCCGGCCAAACCATTTCCAATGGCCCAGTTATCCGGGATTTCCGTTATTTTCCTGTGGGCACTTTGCGCCGTAGCTCGTCGAAGAAGTTTTGCAGGAACACCACTTCGTGTTCCGGTTTGGCCGCTTCTGGCGAGGCAATCGGCGTGAACACCGCCAGACGCTTGCCATCGGGAGAAAGATCGAAGTTCGTCGTTATCGGCGTTGGTTCCCACACGCGAGGCTTGTCCGCCACGAAGGCATCGCCCTTAACCGTGTACTTGGCCGCCATCACCTGGCCATTAGGGGCCCGGTACAGCAAATCGGGACTGGTCCGCGACCACACCGGATTTTGGCCCCCCTGCGTCGAGATGGTCCACTTCCCGCCGGATCCTGAGGCTGGCTGCTGAAACGGCCGCACGAACACTTCTGGCGTCGTTCCAGACTCGCTGGAAGCGTACGCCAGCCACTTGCCATCCGGCGAGAACACGGGCTCCCGCCCTGACACTTGACCCTTAAGAAACTGCTCCTGCGTTCCGGCCTTCAACTGTCCGTTTTGCTCCTCGACCGCAATCGTCCAGATGGGAATGTCAGTGCCACGACTCGTGCTAGCAGCGTCGAAGTAAGCCAACTGCTTGCCGTCGGGGGAGAAGGACCATGGGATTCGGGGGGCGCCGGCGGTCGGAGGTAGGAGCGGCTGCGGTTGACTAGCCCCGTCGGCGCGCGTCCAGAGCATCTGATAACCTCCGGCGGAGTCAGCAGCGACGAAGACTATGTAGCGGCCGTCGGGACTCCAGACAGCTTCGTAAGCGGCCCCAACGCCAGTCAACTTGGTGGTCCGATCGTTTTGCCACTCATAGACCTGAAGGATCTGATTTGCTCCCTCGCGAACCGTGTAGGCCAAGCGTTTCCCATCTGGAGAAATGCGCAAATAATCATAGACGCCTTGCCGGGACAGCAGCGTCTCGCGTTTGCCGGAAGGTTCCAGCCAGTCGATAGTCGATATCGGGGGCCCGGATGTTGAGCCCTTCTGGTAGACCACTGTGCCGGTCCGGGAGACGTCAAACTTACCCGCCACGGACTGGGCAACCCCCTTGACATCGGTCAATATCGGAATCGCGCTTCCACGCGTCTCCAGTTTGTCAAGATCGAAGGGAATCGCCAGCATTCCTCCTTGGAAGGCATACAGCAGATGCCCCAACCGGCTGGAGTCCCCATTGGAGGCCACATAGCGCGGGAAGGCTCCTCCATGCACCAAGACTTTCCGGCGGCGATCCGCGATGGAGAAAACCTCCACGGTGGCTTGATCGGGGTCGCTGGTGGTGTTGCTCGCGAAGAGAATTGCTTTGCCTCCAGGCAGGATCTGGGGAGAATAGGCTCCCTGACCCGAATCGACGCTCATCACCGATACGGGCTGGCCGCCGCCCGAAGAAATCCGCACGAGGCTGCGCCCGAACACGATGCCGTCTTCGTCCCAGGAAGCCCCGCGGAAGTTTTCATTGAGATCCGCGAGGGGGACCACAGCGCCTCCGTCCGCGGCAATCTTGTATAACTTACTCCCGGAAGCGAACCCCAGCCAAAGCCCATCCGGAGAAAAGAACGGTCCGCGCGCCCCCTCCGTGCCGGGAAGCTCGACGGCCTTCGGTTGATCCAACCTTCGGGTAAAGAGCTTGAGCGGGCCGCCCGCGGATTCCTGTCCGACAAACGCAACCCGCGTGCCATCCGGAGAAATCGCCACGTTACTTACGAACTGGACCGGCGGGGGCAGCACAATCTCGGAACCCAAATCGACGTCCTGCCGGATCAGAGGCCGATCCGCTGCGCGCGGCCACATGATCCACAGCACGGCTCCCAGGGCGACAGCGAGCAGACCCGCGATCGTCCACGGCATCCAACCAAATCCGCCGCCCGTTCCGAGCCGCGACTGTGTGGGAGCGGTAGGGGCTTGTTCCACCCATGCCATCGCTTCGCCGATATCGCGCAGCCGCTTCTTGGGATCTTTTTCGAGGCACCGACGCAACAGCGGACGAACTTTTTCTGGGACACGATCGAGCTGCGGCTCCTCCTTCAGCACCGACGCCAAAACTTCCGTGGTGGTCTCGCCGTGGAACATTCGTTCGCCGGTGAGCATTTCATACAACACCACTCCGAAGGCCCAGATGTCGGCGCGCTTGTCGACGGGTTTCCCCCTGGCCTGCTCCGGAGCCATGTACGCCGCGGTTCCCAGAACGACGCCCGCTTGGGTTTCGTTCATCGTGATGGTGGGCGGCTCCTCCGATGACGCGGTCGGCGTTCCGCCCATCTTCGCCAGTCCGAAATCGAGCACTTTCAATGTCCCATCCGGCTTGATACGGATGTTGCCCGGTTTCAGATCGCGATGAACGATTCCCTTTTCGTGCGCGGCTTCCAGCGCATCCGCGATCTGGCGCGCATAATCGAGCGCAATCGGGAGCGGCACGGGACCTTTCAGATTCTCGCCCTCGACCAGCTCCATCACCAGATAGTTGGGGCCGACGTCATAAAGCGCGCAGATCGTGGGATGGTTCAAGGAGGCAATCGCGCGAGCTTCGCGTTCGAAGCGTTCGCTGAAACGCTCCACGGATACTTTAATGGCGACGTCGCGGCCGAGCCGCGTGTCGCGCGCCCGACAGACTTCGCCCATGCCGCCCTTGCCGAGGGGCCCGAGGATCTCGTAAGGTCCCAGACGAGTCCCGGCGGAGAGAGCCATGGCGTTTGTCCGATTCTATCTCAAAGTTCCGGGAAAACACGTAAGCCGAAACTGGCTCAATCCTTTCGCGGGTCGAAATTCGCATTGTGTCCGAGTGACTCGTACAGGGGTCGCCGGGAAGCGTTCGTCGCGACAGAGCTTTCTCCGTGTCGCCGGCCAACTGGCCGAAGCCTCGCATCCGCGTGCGAGGCGCTCATCTGAAGAGATGGACTCGCGCGTCCCTGTGAGGGCGCGACGGAATGACCGAAAGACTGTTCGTAGCATCAACGTCT
>JASHRP010000190.1 GCA_030037375.1 Bryobacteraceae bacterium
AGCTGGAAGTGCGCGAGTTGCTCAAGAGCTACGGTTTCCCGGGCGACGATCTTCCCGTTGTTAAGGTCAGCGCGCTGGGCGCTCTCAACGGTGAAGAGAAGTGGGAAAAGACGGTTGACGAGCTGATGGATGCGGTCGACAAGTATATCCCGCAGCCGGCGCGCGAGAAGGATAAGCCGTTCCTGATGCCGATCGAAGACATTTTCTCGATTCAAGGCCGCGGCACGGTGGTGACGGGCAGAATCGAGAAGGGCATCTGCAAGGTCGGCGAGGAAATGGAGATCGTGGGATTCCGCGATACTCGCAAGACGGTGGTGACCGGCGTCGAGATGTTCAAGAAGCTGCTCGATCAGGGCGAGGCGGGCGATAACGTTGGTTTGCTGCTGCGCGGAATTGAAAAGACCGACGTGGAGCGCGGACAGGTCATCGCCAAGCCGGGCTCGATTACGCCGCACAAGAAGTTCAAGGGCGAAGTTTACGTACTGTCGAAGGACGAAGGCGGGCGGCACACGCCGTTCTTCAAGGGCTATCGTCCGCAGTTCTACTTCCGCACCACGGACGTGACCGGAGTCGCGACGCTGCCGGAAGGGATGGAGATGGTGATGCCGGGCGACAACGTTCAGTTAGTGGTCGAGCTGATCACCCCGGTCGCCATGGACAAGGGACTGCGGTTCGCGATTCGCGAAGGCGGCCGGACGGTGGGCGCGGGTACGGTCTCCGAGATCATCGAGTAGCACATCAGAATGAGCAGCCTCAAGGACCGCATTCGAATTCGATTGAAGGCCTACGATCACCGGATCCTCGATCAATCGACGACCGAGATCGTGGACACCGCCAAGCGCACCGGCGCGAGCGTGGCCGGGCCGATTCCGCTGCCGACGGTACGGAATCTGTACACCGTGCTGCGGTCGCCGCATGTGGATAAGAAGAGCCGGGAGCAGTTCGAGATCCGGACGCACAAGAGGCTGCTGGATATTCTGGAGCCGACGCAGGACACGGTGGACGCGCTGATGAAGCTCGATCTCCCGGCCGGCGTAGATGTAGAGATTAAGGCCTTCGGGAAGGGAAAGTAAACCTGTGGTGGCGAGTAGGACTCGTCACGGCACGCTAAAGCGTGCGCCACGGAGGAGTTGGTTATGAGCCCTGGGATATTAGGCAAAAAGATCGGCATGACGCAGGTGTTCCGGCCTTCGGGTGAGGTAGTTCCGGTGACGGTGCTCAAGGCTGGACCATGCATCGTGGTGCAGCGCAAGACCCCCGCCACCGACGGCTACGACGCGGTGCAGCTTGGCCTGATGGAGTACGCCAAGAAATCCAGCGTTAACAAGCCCCAGACTGGGCACTTGAAAAAGTCGGGCGCGGAGGGCGTCAAGTTCCAGCGCGAGTTTCGTCTCGAAGAGGGCTCGAACGGCGACATGCAGACCGGGGACCGCGTGCTGGTGGACGAGTTCAAGCCTAAGGAAAAGGTCGACGTGATCGGCGTCAGCAAGGGCCGGGGCTACGCGGGCCTGGTGAAGCGCCATCACTTCCGCGGCGGCGATGAGTCGCACGGGTCGATGTTTCATCGCGCTCCGGGATCGATCGGCGCATCGAGCTTTCCTTCGCGCGTGTTCCCGGGCATGAAAATGTCGGGACACATGGGAACGGCGAAAGTCACGGTGCGAAACCTCGAAATCGTCGAGGTCGATACCGAGGACAACGTGATTCTGGTAAAGGGCGCGGTCCCCGGGCCGAATGGCGGCTACGTGGTGGTGCGGAGGGCAAAGAGATAGGCCATGCCGAGCGTAGACGTTCTGGATTTGAGCAATAACAAAGTCGGCAGCCTGGAGTTGGCCGACGCGGTGTTTGCCGCGCCGGTGAATGAAGACCTGCTGTATGAGGCGGTACGGCATCATCTGGCTTCGAGGCGTGGCGGCAACGCCAAGACCAAGACCCGTCACGAAGTAGCTGGGTCGGGCAAGAAGCTGTGGCGGCAGAAGGGAACGGGACGGGCTCGCATGGGTTCGATCCGCAGTCCGCTTTGGAGACATGGTGGCACCACGCATGGTCCGCAACCTCGCAGCTACGCCTATCATTTGCCGAAGAAAATGCAGTTGGGCGCGCTCCGCAGTGCATTGTCCGCGAAGCTGCGCGACGGCGAATTGCGCGTAGTGCGCGAATTCAGCCTCGCCGAGCCAAAGACGAAGCTGATGCAGAGCGCGCTCAAGACTCTGGAAGCGGCGAAGACAGTTCTGCTGGTCGACAATTCGGACGATCGCAATCTGACGCTTTCGAGCCGCAACCTCGAAGGCGTAAAGCTGGTGACCAGCAAGGAAGTGAACGTCTACGATCTGCTGGGTCATGAACAGGTTCTGTTGAGCGAAGCCGCCGCAACCAAGCTTTCGGAGGGCCTGCAATAATGCCGAACCTGCACTCAGTACTCAAGCGTCCGCTGGTGACCGAAAAGGGTGTGACCAAGAAGGACAGCGAACGCACGCTGTGCTTCGAAGTCGCCGCGGATGCGAATAAGACGCAGATCCGGCAGGCG